>JBBRXQ010000107.1:0-7315 GCA_038238515.1 Sphingomonadales bacterium
AATCACAAACCTATAGCGCACATCGCTCACCATCATGCGCTCGTAGGCGGCGTTGATGCCGGACATAGGAATCATCTCAATCTCCGAAACGATGCCGTGCTCGGCGCAGAAATCAAGCATTTCTTGCGTTTCGGCGATGCCGCCGATCATCGATCCGGCGATGGCGCGGCGGCGCATCAGCAGCGCGAAGATCGCGGGGCTGGGGTGCGGGTGCTCGGGCGCACCGACCATCACCAGCGTGCCGTCGCGCTTGAGCAGCGTGGTGAACTGGTCAAGATTGTGGCTGGCGGCGACGGTGTCGATGATCAGATCGAAGCTTTCGGCATGCGCCTTCATCTCGTCGCGGTTTTTTGAGACGATCACTTCATGCGCGCCGATGCTGATGATATCGTCGCGCTTGGATTCGCTTGAGGTGAAGCCGACGGTGTATGCGCCCATCGCGCGCGCCAGCTTGATACCCATGTGGCCCAGTCCGCCGATGCCGACGATGCCCACTTTCTTGCCCGGCCCCGCCTGCCAATGGCGAAGCGGCGAATAGAGCGTGATCCCGGCGCAGAGCAGCGGCGCGGCGGCGGCGAGTTGATCCTCAGGATGGCTTACGCGCAGCACAAACGATTGATCGACCACGATCCGCTGCGCATAGCCGCCCAGCGTGTGGCCAGGGGCATCGGCAATCGGCGCGCTATAGGTGCCGGTCATGCCGTTTTGGCAGAATTGTTCGAGGCCTTGTTCGCATTCAGAGCAGGTGCGGCAGCTATTGACCATGCAGCCGACGCCCACAGTGTCGCCCACCTTGAATGTGCTGACATCTGCGCCAACCGCGCTGACATGGCCGACGATTTCGTGCCCCGGAACGCAGGGCCACTTGGTGCCGCCCCATTCATCGCGCGCGGTGTGCAAATCCGAATGGCACACGCCGCAAAAGGCGATCTCGATCTGCACATCGTTTGCGCCGGGCGCGCGACGCTCGATCTCCATCGCCTCCAGCGGGCGATTGGCGGCGTGTGTTCCATAGGCGAGAACGGACATGTGGCTAGGCTCCTGATTGATCGCTTAAGCCTAACACGGCGGGCGGGCCAGTATACCCTCAGAAAACTCAGTATGCCCAAACAAACCATAGCGATCTTGGGGATACTGGCAGGAGTGGAGGGACTCGAACCCACGGCCCTCGGTTTTGGAGACCGATGCTCTACCAACTGAGCTACACTCCTGTGCCCGAACTTGAGCCCCTAATGGCTTGACGCGGGCAGCGCAACCGCGAGAAGGAACATTCTGATTTTCTAATGTCCCAATTCCAAACCGCCATTATCCCGCCCGAGCTATTGCTCAAGGCCTATCGCGTTGGGATTTTCCCGATGTCCGATAGCCGCGATGATCCCGAAGTTTATTGGGTGGAGCCGAAGCAGCGGGCGATTTTGCCGCTGGATGGCTTTCACATGTCAAAATCGCTGGCCCGCACATTGCGCCGCGAGCGGTACCACATGACGTGCAACGTGGCATTTGATGCGGTGATCGATGCCTGCGCCGCGCCGCGCCCAGAGGCGGACAACAGCTGGATCAGCGAGCGCATTGGCGGCAGCTACCGCGAATTGCACCGGCTGGGCCATGCCCACTCGATCGAAGCATGGACGGTGAGCGACGAAGGCGTAGCAGCGCTGGCTGGCGGGCTTTATGGAGTTGGTTTCGGGCGGGTGTTTTGCGGCGAGAGCATGTTCAGCCGCGCCAGCGACGCTTCGAAAGTGGCGCTGGCATGGCTAGTGGCGGCGATGCGGCGCACGGGCGCTGAATTGCTCGATTGCCAATTTACCACGCCGCATCTGGCCTCGCTCGGCGCGATTGAAATCACGCAGGCGCAATATCTCGACCGGCTCAAAGCAGCATTGCGCCCGGTTCAGGCGGGCTCAGCGGGCGGCGCTGCAGGTTTGGGGCTAGGCTCAGGCTTGGGGCTCGGTTCAGGCTTCGGCGCAGGCTTGGGCACCACAGTCGCGGGGGGCTTTGCCGCGCTGCTGGGCGATGCGGCGTCGGCGGGGCTATCTTCCTCGCCCGGAAACTTCATCGCGCAGTCTTTAATCCACACGTCATAGACCGGATGCTCAACCACGCTGAGCGACGGCGAATTGTGGAATAACCAGCCGGAGAAGACCTTGTGCCACACCAGCTTCTCCTGCGTGGAGGCGCGCTCTTCGACGAATACCTTTACAAAAGCGCCAGTTTCGGGCGGATCTTCCCACGGCGCGGTGCGCTCGCATGTGGCCAGCTTGATGATCACATTGCCAATGCGCCGCGATTCGCCGCTTTTCATCACGACATCCTGCGTGATGTTGTTGCGCTTGTTCAGCAGGCCCAAGGTCGCCACCCGGTCGCGCACCGGCGTGCCAAACGCGTTTTCCACCACGGCGCCACCGGCCGCCGAGGTGGGTTGGCCCGATTGCGTTGCTTCAGCAGGCGGTGGCGCCTCGCCTTGCTGGCTACACCCTGCAAGCGCAGCGGCGATCAGGCACGCCGAAAGACTGGCAGGCAGTTTGCCGTCCGCGCGGAGCATCAGCCTTCTGGCGACCAGGCTTCGTAGTCGCCGGTCGCCGCCGCGCGTTTTCCGCCGCGCTCAAGCGCGCCTTGCGGGCGATAGGCGTCAGATGTGCCGGTGGTGTTGGGCGTGTAATCCACCTCCCATATGCGCGCAGGCGGCAGGTTGCTCTCGGGCAGGCCATCGAAGCTGCCGTGGAGCCAGCCGTGCCATTCGGCGGGCACGCGGCTGGCGTCATTCGCGCCGTTATAGATCACCCAGCGCCGCTCGCTCCCGGCAAAGGGATGCCCCTTGGGATAGGGTTTGCGCGCAAGGAAATAGCGATTGCCCTGCGCATCATGGCCCACTTCGACGCCGTTCAGCGCACTATCGAATAGGGTGCCAACGGTGGCACCGTCCCACCAGGTGAAAATCTTGCCGAGGATGCTCATAATCGCTGCGTTTAGCGTTTCAATGGTGGGTTGGGCAAGCAGCGAGTGCGCAAACCTTGCGCCTACCAGCTAACCACATCGCCGGGCTTGATCCCGAGCTGCGCGGCGCGCCCTGCATTGAGCTCAAGCACGCCGCCGGTGGTGCCTGTGGCCGAAAGCGGAGACATATCATAGGGCACCGCATTGGCGGCGATATTGAGAATTTTGTGATCGACGCCGACGAAAATGAGATCGAGGCTAATCACCGTATTCTTCATCCAGAACGAGGCGCGGCGCGGCGGGACCATCGGGAAAATCATGCCCTCATCCGCGCCCATCGCGGTGCGAAACATCAGCCCTTGCTCTTGCGCCTCGGGGCTTGCCGCTAGCTCCACGTTGAATTTGTGAACGCCCGTGGCGGTAGTGACAGTCAGTGGCAGAATCTTGAGCCCAGAAACGGGGTGGACCGCGGCCGCCGCTGCGCTTGGCGAGGCAGCCGGCGCATTGGCCGATCCAGCGGTGACCGGCGAGCAGGCCGCAACGACGAGCGCGGCAGCGAAACTAGCAATTCGCGTCATGGTCTTCATCGGCCCAACTTTCTGCATCTTCCAAGCTGGCTGCATCGGCCAGTCTGCGCGCATAGGCAAGGGGGTGCCCCGCACGCAGGAACGCCCCGACCTGTTTTTCGCGTGTTGCCCGGTCAAGACTGCGTGCCTCCGCATAGGGCCAATACCGCTTGCGCCGCGCAAAGGCGAGGGCGGCGCGGCGGCGCTCGGCCTCATCGCCTTGCGCCGCGCTGCGCGTTTCCGCCGCAATTCCCGCCTGCGTGAGCGCTGCATCGATCCGCCGCGCGCCATAGCCGCGCCGAAGCAGCCCCTGCCCCTTGGCAAGCGCATAGCTGGCATCGTCGATATACCCATATCCCGCCAAGCGCTCTACAATCGCGGCAATATCGGGCCGAGGCATATCCTCGGGCCAACCGCGCTCGCGCAGCTTTCGCCCCAGATAGGTAGCCAGCTTGCCGCCGCTGGTGGCAAAGCGCGCGACATAGGCCAGCGCCAGCGCATCTAGCTCAGCCGCATCGAGCGGCTTTGGCGCAGGGCGTTCACGGGGTTTATCGCGGGGCCTATCTTTGGGCCGGGTTGGCTTTGCGCCGCGCCGCGACTGGGGAGAGGATCCAAACATGCCACATTCGTGCCACAGTCGCGTTTAAATGAGAACCTTGGTGTGCTCCATACGCCATAAGCGAGGGGGCAAAGGCGATCAAAACAACATTGACCTTTGCCGCGTGACGTGTCGCAGTTTCGAACATCAAGTGTATTGAAAGAGCCGAGGTACCACATGACCATTTCGGACATAGTTGCAGAAAAGCCGAACCTCATCTCCACCCCGAATGATGACGGCCGCCTGCGCCGGATGGCCGATTTTGACACGATGTGCGAGGCATTGGATTTTGCCGCACTGGGCCCCTGTGGGTTTAATTTTCACGATCCGCGCGGTGTTCTGACGCAGGTTTACCCTTATTCAAACCTGCGCGCCGATGCGCTGATCGCAGCGCAGCGGCTGATCGCGCGCGGCGTGGCGCCGGGTGACCGGGTTGCCTTGATTGCCGAAACCAGCGCCAATTTCGCCGCGCTGTTTTGCGGCGCGATGTATGCTGGTGCATGGCCGGTGCCGTTGCCGCTGCCCACCAGCTTTGGCGGCAAGGAGAGTTACATCGATCAGATCGCGGTTCAGCTCGATAGCTCGGACCCAGCGCTGCTGCTCTATCCCGACGAGCTGGCCAGCATTTGCGAAACCGCTGCTGAGCGTCAGAACTGCACCGGCATGAGCTGGTCCGCGTTTGCCGATATCGCCCCGGCCAGCGGCGATCTGCCCCAGCCCGATGCCGATGCGATCGCCTATCTTCAGTATTCCAGCGGCTCGACCCGGTTCCCCCACGGCGTTGCCGTGACGCACCGCGCATTAATGGCCAATCTTGCCGGCCACGCCCACGGTATGGCCTTTCAGCCGGGCGATCGCGGGATCAGCTGGCTGCCGCTTTATCATGATATGGGGCTGGTCGGCTGTTTCCTCTCGCTGATCGCCAGTCAGATGTCGGTTGATTTTCTGCGCACCGAAGATTTTGCGCGCCGCCCGCTTGCCTGGCTCGATTTGATCAGCCGCAATCAGGGCACCTCGCTCTCGTACTCGCCAACCTTCGGCTACGATATCTGTGCGCGGCGCATTTCAAGCCAATCGCATGTCGCCGAGAGGTTTGACCTTTCGCGCTGGCGCTTGGCCGGAAACGGCGCAGACATGATCCGCCCCGATGTGATGCAAGGCTTCGTCAATGCCTTTGCTGACGCAGGGTTTAAGGCGGCAGCATTTGCGCCCAGCTATGGCTTGGCCGAGGCCACACTGGCGGTCACCGTGATGCCGCCGGGCGAAGGCATCCGGGTTGAACTCGTTGAGGAAGAGCGCCTTTCGGGCGCGCCGCGCGATCTCTCTCGCCCCGCGCGTTACCGCGCCATCGTGAATTGCGGCGTGCCAGTGCGCGGCATGACGGTGGAGGTGCGCGGCGAACACGGCGCTCCGCTTGATCACCACTATATCGGCAAAGTGTGGTGCAAGGGTTCATCAGTGATGCACTCCTACTTCCGCGATCCCGAGGCGACCGAGGCGTGCATGATCGGCGGCTGGCTCGACACCGGCGACATGGGCTATGTCAACGAGGAAGGGTATCTGTTCATCGTCGGGCGCGCCAAAGACATGATCATCATCAATGGCAAAAACCACTGGCCGCAGGATATCGAATGGGCAGTAGAGCAGCTCCCCGGATTTCATCAGGGCGATATTGCGGCCTTCTCGGTTGAAACCGAAAATGGCGAGGAAACCCCCGCCGTGCTTGTCCATTGCCGCGTTTCGGACCCCGAAGAACGGATCAAGCTGCGCAACAAGATTCGCGACAAAGTACGCTCTATCACTGGCATGAATTGCGTGATCGAACTCGTGCCGCCGCGCACCCTGCCGCGCACCAGCTCGGGCAAATTGAGCCGCGCCAAAGCCAAGAAGCTTTATCTGACGGGCGAAATTGAGCCTTATCAGCTGGCGGCTTAAGGGGCTTGCTGCTTTGTCGCCCACACATGAGCCGCTCGATCGTTTGATCTTCGTCTACAATGCCGATGGCGGGCTGGTGCAGGCATTCCTTGATTCAGTGCACAAGACGCTATCACCAGCGACTTATCCGTGCAGCTTATGCGCGATCACGTATGGCTCGCTGAGGATGCACCCCAAATGGCGCAAGTGGCTTCAAGCGCTGCCATTCCAGGTTGTTTTCTATCATAAAGACGACATGCCATTTCCGGACATCGCATTGCCTGTAGTGCTGATCGAGCGCAGCGGGCAGATTGAGACACTTGTTGATGCAGCGACGCTGGACGGACTTGGTTCGCTGGATGCGCTGATCGCAGTGATGGAAGCGCGCTTGGCCTAGCAGCTTGCGGTGGTGCTTTTTGCCGAGCGCCGCAGAACATGATCCCGCGATTCACTGAAGCGGCAGAGCACCTGTTTTTGCGGCCTCAGCGATGCGTTCAAACACGCCGCGCAATTCCTCTGGCGAAGCGGCTTCGAGGGCGCCCTTTGCAACATCAGCAACAGACCATGCAATCGAAGGCATTTGATCATCGAGCATCGCCCATTCAGGAAACAGGCGTTCGCCGTTCGTTTCGCTCAGCAATAGGCGAACATCGAGATGGCGATCATCTTTTGAAATCTGCGCATAGAGCGCATCGATGGCTTCATCCGGGCCTTCGATCAACTGAAGATAGAGGTCGTGGCGGCAAATAAGCGCACCAGTGATCGCTTTGCGGGGATTGTTGCGCCGCGCATCAACCAGAATTCCAGCCAGCATTGCGCTATCAAAGCCGAACGGCTCTGAGCGGTAAATCAGTTGCTTCACGATATTTGCATCCCCCAGAACAAAGCTTCGAAGCGCAGGCTATCATGGCGCCCCCGCCGCGTCAGTAATGAAGTGACCGAGGATCGCCCGTGCGTAAGAAAAAAGTGGCAATGCGGGGCATCCGCTGGCCAGTCTTATCCGCTTGAACCGTTTACCACTCATCCCAAATCGCTGCCGGCGCCGCAAAGGCTGTCATAAGGAAACTTGCGCGGCGGAACTTCATCGGCGTTCGCGTGTTCTCTAAAAACAAATCCAACCGAAACATTTTTTTGGAGACTCGCCATGCTTTGGACCATTGCCATTATTCTCGTCGTAATGTGGGCTGCTGGTTTCTTGGCATTTCATGTGGCTGGCGGGTTGATCCATTTGCTATTGGTGATTGCGCTCGTACTGGTCGTTTTTCGTCTAATTTCAGGGCGCCGCGTCATTTAACCAGCCGGT
>JBBRXQ010000108.1:0-7314 GCA_038238515.1 Sphingomonadales bacterium
AGAAGCCACGCTCAAATATCTGCGCCACGAAAAGGGCCTGATCCGCCTCGATCCCGCGAATTCGGCGCACAATCCCCAGTTTTATCGGCCCGACGAAGTTCAGGTGCAGGGTAAGTTGGCGGGGTTGCTGCGCCGCTATCATTAAGGCTTGTAGGCACTAAGGCGTTTCAGCCTGCTCCAGCGGCGTGGTGGATGGGCGCTTAAAGCGGCTTGGCGCAGATGCCAGCCTCTGGTTCCAGCCATGATTCCCTTGCGTTTCCGCCACCGTCCTGATCTGCCCAGAAACAAGATTGATGGCCATCCCGCCGGTTTGGCTAAGCATCGCACGATCTGCTTTCAGCAAGCGCGGCTTGCACCAGGTCGGCAGGCGGCGGCTGGCAACAATGATATCAGCCCCAGCGCAGGCTGGTGCAAGCGCGCTGCGCTCAACCAGATCGTGCCCCCGCGCCATGAGCAGCACAAAGCGCCGCCCGCCGCGAACCAGATTTATGCGGCAAAAATCAGGGTTGCACTGCGCGCCGGGCCAATCGTCAAGCGGCCTGACCTGACCGTCCATCCCCGCGCTCTCGAGCATAGATTCGCGCGTAAAATCGCCGCGCATATCCCTCAGCACCAGCAGATCAGGGCCCTCGCCGGTAATGCCGACATGGCGTCCGTCGCCCGAAATCAGAACATCTGGCGTGCGCTGAGATAGCAGCGAGGCAGAGGCCAGCACGATCGGAACAAAACCCCACAGCCGCACCCGCCCTGTCCACAGTGCCAGCCAAAGGAGCCCAGCGACAAACAGGCCAAAGGTCCAGCCCTGCATCCCCGGCATCATCGTCACCGCGCCCGGCTGAGCCGCCACCACGTGCGCCATCCACAGCAAAAATTCGATCGATTTACCCGCAAGCCACCAAGCCGGTGCGCCCCAGCCCGCGATATCCAGCAAAAACGCAATTGCGATGAGCGGCATTGTGGTAAACGTGGTGAGCGGGATCGCGATGACATTGGCCGCTGCGCCATAGATTCCCGCGCGGTGAAAGTGGAACAGGCTGATCGGCATCAGCGCGAGCTCGATCACCACGCCCGATGCCAGCAGCATGAGCAGATTGCGCGCCGTGCGCATCAGCCAGCCCTCCTCGCGGGCGGCAAGGAATGCTTTGGCGGGAGCAGCGCTATAAAACGCGATGATCGCTATGACCGACGCAAAACTCAACTGGAAGCTTGGCCCAAAGACAGACTCGGGCCAGAAAAGCATCACGAGTAAAGCTGCGGTTGCTAGCAAGCGCAGGGACAACGGATCGCGCCCTAGCGCAAGAGCACCAAGCACCAGCAGCGATCCAGCGACTGAGCGGATCGTGGGAACTTCAGACCCGGTCACCAGCGTGTAGGCAATCCCCGCCAGCGCACCCGCAGCAGCAGCAAATACTGGCAGCCGCACTCTAAGCGCGATGTAAGGAAACAGCGCTAGGAAACGGATCGTAATTACATAAACAGCGGCGATCACTGCGCTAACATGGAGCCCACTTATCGAGAGCAGATGAGTGAGGCCCGCGTCGCGCATGGCATCTTCATCGCCAGTCGCAATCGCGCCGCGATCGCCGCTGGCCAGCGCGGCGGCAATTGCGCCGGGCGATCCGCTGAGCTTGCTGCGGACATGATGAGCCAAGCTCTGCTGGATCTGGCGCAGCGACCAGCGGTCGGTTGCCGGAGCTAGCACTTGAACTGGCCCGATCGCATTACCCGTTGCCGCAAGGCCCGCGAACCAAGCCGCGCGCGAAAAATCATAGGCTCCTGGCAGCATTGGCGCGGCAGGCGGCATCAATCTGACCCTGAGCCTCACCTTTGCGCCTTCCGCAAGCGCAGGGACCGAATCTTCAACGGGGACGTTGATGCGAAGCCGCATGGGCTGATCATGACCCTCAGCCCGGCCTCTTAACAGCAACCGTATCCGTCCCTGCGCGCCTTGTTCGCTGCGGTCGAGAACTTCTCCCTCAACCCAAGCAACATCGGGCCGCGCAATGCCTGGCCTCCCCACCAACTCAGACTTGAGCCAGATCGTAGCACAACCCGCGGCCACCATGAGCGGCACTGCGAGTAAGGCCTGACGCGAATAGACAAATTCGCCATCGCGCGCGATGAGGCTGGCTAGAACGAAAACCGCACCGCACAACGCCAAAAGCGCCCACCAATCGGCTGCACCAGGCATCGCAGTCCATCCCGCGATTCCGGCGGCAAATGCCACCGCCAACCAAGGAGCTCGCTCGAACTCGCGCTCCATAAGGAAGCGCTCTATGGTGCGGTGCACGCTGGACAATCGGACAAGATTGTCCCAGACCGCCGCAGCCAGTGAGGTGTGTATTTGCGCGATCAAGCTGAGGCAAATTTGGCGGCGGTTTTAGCGCAGGCGTTAGCGCAGTAGAGGACTGGAATAGCCATGATCGTGAGTAGGAGGGATTTCAGCCGAAATGGCAAGCGCCACTAATACCGTTTCTGCAACACATGACGAAGTCGCAGCCCAAGTCGCCGCGAAAGCATCTGCGCGGGTGATAACCCGATTCGCGCCTTCGCCGACTGGCTTTTTGCATATCGGCGGGGCGCGAACTGCGCTGTTTAACTGGCTTTTTGCACGCCATAATGGCGGACGATATTTGCTGCGCATTGAAGACACAGATCGTGCCCGCTCAACCGATGCGGCGATCGCAGCGATTTACGATGGGCTGGCGTGGTTATGCCTAGGCGGCGACGAACCACCTGTGCTCCAGTTCGCACGCTCAGACCGTCATGCCGAAGTAGCGCATCAGTTGGTTGCGGCCGGTCATGCCTATCAATGCTATCTGACGCCCGAGGAACTGACGGCGCGGCGCGAAGCTGCGCAAGCCGAGCGCAAGCCGTTTAGGATAGACAGCGAATGGCGCGAAGCCGATCCCGCCGACCAGCCACTGGGCCGGCCATTTGTGGTGCGCCTTAAAGCACCGCGGGCGGGCGAGACAACCATCCCCGACTTGGTGCAGGGCCCGATCACGGTCCAGAACATCGAAATCGATGATTATGTGATCCTTCGCTCAGACGGATCGCCGACTTATATGCTCGCGGTCGTGGTTGACGATCACGACATGGGCGTCACACACGTCATTCGCGGCGATGATCATATCAACAACGCTTTCCGGCAGTTGGTGCTAATCCGCGCGATGCAGGCGATTGAAGGGGGATGGGGCGACCCGGCATACGGTCATATTCCCCTGATTCACGGCGAAGACGGAGCGAAGCTATCAAAACGCCACGGTGCGCTTGGTGTCGATGCGTACCGCGATGAGCTGGGCCTTTTGCCCGAAGCGGTGTTTAATTATCTGCTCCGGCTCGGCTGGGGGCACGGCGACGACGAAATCATCAGCCGCGCGCAAGCAGTGGAATGGTTCGACCTCGCGGCTGTGGGCAAGGGCGCGGCACGATTCGACCTCAAAAAATTGCTTCACCTCAATGCACATTACCTGCGCGAAGCCGATGATGCACGGCTTGCGGGGTTGGTTTTGCCAAGGCTTGGCGCCGTAGATGCAGCGCAAAGGGCGCTAGTGGAACGGGCTATGCCGGTGCTGAAGGTACGGGCAGCTGATCTTAATGAGCTGGCGCGCGGGGCGGCGTTTTTACTTGCTCCGCGGCCACTGGCGCTTGATCCAAAAGCGGCGGCATTGTTGACGGACGAAGCGCGCGACTTGCTGGCCTTGGTCGCTAACCGGATCGAAAGAGAAGCCCTCTGGACAAACGAAGCACTTGAAGCCAGCCTCAAAGCCATGGCAGAAGAACTAAGCCTTGGCCTTGGCAAGCTTGCCCAACCGCTGCGTGCGGCGCTAACGGGGCAAACTACATCGCCTGGCATTTTTGATGTGCTCTCGCTTCTGGGTAAGAGCGAGGCGCTCGCGCGAATTCATGATCAGACGACCCGCTCTGACCAGTAACAAATCTGGCTTAAACGCCGAATACCACCTTACAGGAGGCCATATTGTGAGCGAGAATTCAGCAACTCTGAACGCCGACGGCAAGACCGTCGAAATGCCCGTAAAAAGCGGGACAATCGGCCCTGACGTGGTCGATATCCGCAAGCTATACGCCAATACTGGCATGTTTACCTATGACCCGGGCTTCACCAGCACTGCCAGCTGCGACAGCGCGATCACCTATATCGACGGCGACGAAGGTGTGCTGCTCCATCGCGGCTATCCAATCGGGCAACTGGCTGAGCATTCAAGCTTCATGGAAGTTTGCTACTTGTTGATGAACGGTGATTTGCCTTCGTCAGCAGACCTGGCCGATTTCTCACGCACGATCACGCGGCACACCATGGTCCATGAGCAGCTGAGCACATTTTACCGGGGCTTTCGCCGCGATGCGCATCCCATGGCAATCATGTGCGGTGTTGTCGGCGCGCTTTCGGCATTTTATCACGATTCCACGGACATCAGCGACCCGGAGCAGCGCACGATCAGCGCGCACCGCCTGATTGCTAAAATGCCGACAATCGCGGCGATGGCATATAAGTATTCAGTCGGCCAACCGTTCGTCTATCCGCGTAACGATCTGAGCTACACGGGCAACTTCCTGCGCATGACATTTGCCGTGCCGGCTGAAGAATATTACGTCGAGCCTGCTGTTGAAAAGGCAATGGACCGCATTTTCATGCTCCATGCCGATCACGAACAGAACGCCTCGACTTCGACCGTGCGGCTCGCTGGTTCTTCGGGAGCAAATCCATTCGCTTGCATCGCGGCGGGCATCGCTTGCCTGTGGGGCCCGGCGCACGGCGGCGCCAATGAGGCGGCGCTGAATATGCTCAAGGAAATCGGCACGCCCGACAAGATCCCACACTATATCGAGCGCGCGAAAGACAAGAACGATCCGTTCCGCTTGATGGGCTTTGGCCACCGCGTTTACAAAAACTATGATCCGCGCGCGACGGTGATGCAGGAAACCGTGCGTGAAGTGTTTGATGCGCTGAAGGTGAAAGACCCATTGTTCGAAACCGCGCTGCGGCTAGAAGAACTGGCACTGAACGATCCTTACTTCATCGAGAAGAAACTGTTCCCCAATGTCGACTTCTATTCGGGGATCATCCTTTCTGCGATCGGCTTCCCGACCACGATGTTTACTGTGCTGTTTTCAATCGCGCGCACGGTCGGCTGGGTTGCGCAGTGGAACGAGATGATTTCCGATCCCGGCCAGAAAATCGGCCGACCGCGCCAGCTTTACACCGGCCCCGTGGCGCGCGATTACGTGCCGCTAAGCGAACGTTGAGACTTTCCCGGACGCGGGACAACACAGGACTAGGTTTGCTATGGCAATGTTAATGCGTGTTTTTGGCGTGGCCGCGATGCTGATGGGATTGCTGTGGATGGGCCAAGGCGCCGGGCTGATCATGTGGCCAGCCTCAAGCTTTATGCTGGCGCAGCAGCAGTGGATCCTGTGGGGTGGATTGCTTGCGCTGATTGGCCTTGCAATCGTTTGGCGCAGCGCCAAGCGGCGCTAATCTGAGCTGCCCGATAATCTGCGCGGCCAGGGACCGGCAGATCACGTTCAAGCGCGATCTGCCGGCAAGCTTAGTATAAAACTTGCGCCGCCACCTGGCGCGCTGGTGACTTGCAGGTCGCCGTGCATCGCGCGTGCCAGCCGCCGTGAAATGTAGAGGCCCAAGCCGCTTCCGCCATCGCCACTGCGGCCAAGCCGTTCGAATTTTTCGAACACACGCGCTGCTTGATCATCAGTCAGGCCTGCGCCTTCATCGCTCACCGCGAGCCAGGCGGTTTCATCGCCGCTAATGCTTGTGCTGTGCCCCACGGCCAATGTTACAGCTGTATGGCCCGGTGTGTAGCGGATCGCGTTGCTGAGCAAATTCAGCAAGATCTGCAAAACACGGCGATATTCCCCAATCGCGGGAGCATGCGCTTCATCAGCGGGCAAATGCAGCGTGATGGCGCGCTCCTTTGCGCGCTGCGACAGGATGCCAGCAGCTCTGCGGGCGCAATCGGCCAGATCAATGCGATCGGGTGCCGGGCTGAAACCGGGGGCATCGAGCGCATCAAGATCCGCTAAATCTTCAACCAGGCTGAGCAAATGCCGCCCGGCTTCGGCGATGTCGCCCGCATAATTTGCGTATTCATCGGCAAGGGGCCCGGCCAGACGATTACGGATCGTTTCGGCATTGGCAATGATGCGATTGATCGGTTGGCGCAGTGCCGGGGCAAGATCGCGGCCGAGCAAATTGGAAGAAGCCAGCGGAGACGGAGGCGCTTGTTGCGCGCGCTCATCCGGCAATTGCTCAATCGACTCAGGGATGACCAGCAGCTCAAAATCACCGCCTGCGCGCGGCAGAATACGGGCACGCCAGCGGCGGGGCGCATCACCCAGCGTAAATGCAGCATCGTCGAGCAAGCGCCAGTGCAGCGGCTGAACTCCCGCCTCACCCAGCGACCCCAATTGCACCAGATCGATCCAGCGCGATCCTGTCCCAGCCTTCAGCGCAACAAGTTCCTCGTTTTCCGTTTCAACTGTCAGGACGCGTTGCTCTGCATCAAGCAAGATATGCGCCTCGGCCACATGACGCAGCAACATTTCAGAAGCAGCCATCTCGGGCATCGGCGGGCCGGCCTGCTGCCATTGGCTGCAGCGAAGCCGAACACCAGCGTTGTCGGGAGCAAGATCGACCCACACCGAAATCGGCTGACCATCGTCGATTGCTATGATTGAACGCGCAATCGGCAGATTTGCCAGCCTTGCTTGGCGCACCAATGCGAGTAGCGCGGGGATTGCAATCAGCCCGGGTAACTGACCGCCGCATCGCTCTTGCAACCCAGCAAGCATTTCATCCGCCTCGATCAGGCGATCCTCCGCGTCGCTGCGCCCGCAAATAAGCATGGGCGCGCTCATTGCAGCAGCATCTTCGCCATCTGGGTGAAGCTCAAAACGGCCATCAGCAAAAATCGGCTGCTGGAAGGCGCAGGAGCGCCGCAGCACTCGGCGGATCCAGATCGCTTATTGCGCCGGGCAATATAGCCTCAGGATGAATAGTATAAAACTGCGCAGTCATGGCGGAGCGATCGAGCCCGCAAGCGCATAACGCCAACGCCAGTTTTAGATGCTGGCCTTCGGTCGTGGCCAAGGTTACCGCTTCTCGGCCAAGCCCGCAGACATTCGCGACCGCCGTTAGGAATAGCGCAGCCCCGGCCTGCTCAAGATCAAAGGCTAGACTTGATTGATCGCTGGGAATTGCATCAAGTACGCGTCTCAAGAGCGCAAGCCGATTGCGCTGCTCATCGAAACTAGCTCGTAAAGCGCGCTCCG
>JBBRXQ010000109.1:0-7171 GCA_038238515.1 Sphingomonadales bacterium
GCTGTAGCTCAGTGGTAGAGCGCATCCTTGGTAAGGCTGAGGTCGGGAGTTCAATCCTCCCCAGCAGCACCATTTCCCGTTTGACCGAAGATCAGGCGCGCCATGCGCCCGAGGCATTGGACGACCAGCCCAATCCGGCATAAGCCGCATCGACCAGCGACTGCCCGCGCGCATTGAGCAAAATGCCGGGCCCCATCCGGTTCATGGTGTAGCCAAAGCCGATTCCTGCCGCGGGATCGGCAAATCCCACGCTGCCGCCCATGCCAACATGACCAAACGCGGTTTCCCCCATCAGCAAGCTGTCTCCGCCGCCTGCGCGGTTATCCGTGCTGGCCATAAAGCCCATCGCAAAGCGCATCGGCTGCATCAGCGTGGCGTCGTTCAGCGTTGCGGCCATCACGCGGCCCATGCGTTGGACGGTTTCGGGCGAGACGAAGCCCTGCCCCCCTTGCGCGATCGGCGCATAAAGCCCGGCGAGCCCGCGCGCGTTGGTGATACCATTGGCGCTGGCGATTTCGGCGGCGTGGATCTCGCGCGAATTAAAATTGGCCCCGCCTTGATTGCCCAGAAACAGCGCGGGCAGGCTGCCCGGCTTGCCAGTAACAGCTTGAAAAAATCGCGAGGCAAAGTTGATCTCGGCTGGGTTGGGCGCGATCATCGGCGCGACCCGGTTTTCGCAATCCTCGGGCAGGCCAATATGGAAATCTAGCCCGAGCGGCCCTGCGAATTCCTCGGCAAAATAAACGCCGAGCGGTTTACCCGCCAGAATGCGCACCAAATTGCCCACGGTCCAAGCATAGGTCAGCGCATGATAGCCCTGCTGCGCGCCCGGTTCCCAGAATGCCTCCTCCGCCTCAACCCGGCCAACCATGTAGTCCCAATCGGTGAGCCCGCCGTTGCGGATCGGTTCGCGCAAATGCGGCACCGGCGATGTGTGACACAGCATCATCGCCACGGTGGTGGCCTCCTTGCCCCCCCCCGCGAACGCGGGCCAGACATCGGCTACCGGCGTATCATAAGCAATCTTGCCCTGTTCAACGAGGCGGTGCAGGCATAGCGCAGCTGCGCCTTTGGTGCAGGAATAGACAATCGAGACAGTATCGCGCTCCCAGCTTATCGCGGGCGCAGCTTCGGCGGCGGGGGTGGCCACGCCGCCGTAAAGATCGACAACAGTCTCCCCTTTGAGCACCAGACAAACGCTTGCGCCGACTTCGTTACGCTCTGTGAAATTGGTGCGGAAAGCATCCAGCATTCCGGCAAATTCCGGCGCGCAAAAACCAGCGATGGTTTGGCCAGCGGGGAGTTGCTCGGAAATGTTAGTCATGGTCGGGGCTTCCTTTCAAACAGCGATTTAACCAGTCGGCTGATAGTCTACCAACCGGCGCGGCCAAAGCGCAAAAACGAGTGGCTGATCTTGCTGCTTATCCGCGACCAGCTGCGCAAATGATTGCGGCCAAACTTGACCCGCCGGGCGCGGCGGCTAAGTGCTCCGGTCATGAAGTTTTTCTCCGACAATGCCGCGCCGGTGCACCCCAAAGTGTGGGCCGCGATGCAAGCCGCCGATGTGCCCGACAAGGCTTATGACGGTGACGCGCTGTCGCGACGGCTCGATGAGGCATTTTCGGCGCTGTTTGGCACCGAATGCACCGCGCAGTGGGTGGCGACGGGCACAGCGGGCAATTGCCTCGCGCTGGCCGCGATGGTGCCGCCGCATGGCGGAGTGGTGTGCCACCGCGAGGCGCATATCGAAGTTGACGAAGGCGGCGCGCCTGGCTTTTTTACACACGGCGCCAAGCTGATGCTGGCGGACGGCGAGGGCTCACTGCTGACGCCGGACACCATCCGCGCGGTGATCGATCCGATCCGCGCCGAGGTCCATCAGGTTCAGCCGCACGCCATTTCGATCACGCAGGCGAGCGAATGGGGCAGGGTTTATGGCCCCGCCGAGGTTGCCGCGATAGGCTCGCTCGCGCGCACACGCGGGCTAGGCCTGCACATGGACGGCGCGCGCTTTGCCAACGCGGTCGCACATCTGGGCTGCCATCCCGCCGATGTGACCGCGCGTGCAGGGGTTGATGTGCTCACTTTCGGATTTGTCAAAAATGGCGGCATGGGGGCCGAGGCGCTAGTGTTCTTTGATCCCGCGCTGGCCGATGTGGTGCGCTATCGCCGCAAGCGCGCGGGGCACCTCCAATCCAAGGGCCGCTATTTGGCCGCGCAAGTGCTGGCGATGATTGAGGATGGGCTGTGGCTTGAGAATGCACGCGCGGCCAATGCCGCCGCGCAAGAGATCGCGGCGGCTTGCCCTGAGCGGCTAATCCATAGGGTTGAGGCCAACGAAGTGTTTGTTGTGCTTTCGCCCGCCGAGCAGCAGGCGCTCCACGCTCAGGGCTTTGAATTCTACGACTGGACCCCGCCGCCGGGCGCGCCGGGCGCGGCGCGGCTGGTCACCGCCTGGAACAGCGCGCCTGCCCATGTCGAAGCCCTCGCCCGCGCGATTGCCGCGCTTTGAGCGCGATTGCAGCACCAGGAGAGGAACGCTTTTTACAGGCCCGCGTGCTGGTGCCGTTTTTGTTATGCGCGCTGATCTGGGGGTCGACATGGCTGGTGATCAAGGGGCAATTGGGCACGGTGCCGCCAAGCTGGTCGGTGACGTGGCGGTTTGTGATCAGCGCGCTGGGCATGCTGGCACTGGCGCTGATTCGGGGCGAATCGCTGAAGATCGACCGCGCTGGCTTGCGGCTGGCGCTGACCATCGGGCTATGCCTGTTTTGCTGCAATTTTCAGTTCGTTTACCGGGCCGAGCAGTTCATCACATCGGGGCTGGTCGCAGTGCTGTTTGCGTTGCTGTTGGTGCCCAATGCGGTGCTGGCGCGGGTCTGGCTCGGCCAGCCAATCACGCGCGGTTTTATGTTGGGCTCCGCCATCGCGATGGCCGGGATCATGCTGCTGATGCTGCACGAATACCGTCTTGCGGGGCTAAATGACAGCGCAGGCGGCGCGAAGGTTTTGCTCGGCGGGGCTCTGACCATCACCGGTATCCTGCTCGCCTCGGTGGCGAATGTGGCGCAGGTCAGCCCCGCTGCACGCGGCCGCCCGGTGGCCACGTTGTTTTTCTGGTCGATGGGGATTGGCGCTTGCTTCGATTTTGTGGTGGCTTGGTTTCTTTCCGGCCCCCCGCAGTTTGATTGGTCGGTCGGCTACAGCGTCAGCATGCTATACCTTGCGCTGGTTGGCTCTGTCATGACCTTCCCGATGTATAATTTCCTGCTGCGCGCGCTGGGGCCGGGGCGCGCGGCCTACAACGGCGTGCTCGTTCCCGTTGTGGCAATGCTGCTTTCAACCGTGTTTGAAGGCTATCACTGGTCGTTTCTGGCGCTGGCGGGATCGGCGCTGGCGTTTGCCGGGTTGCTTGTAGCATTGAGGGCGCGCAGCCCTTCGCGGTAAGTAGGGTAGCGCAGCTGCCAGCCGAGCACGCGCTTGGCTTTGCCATTGGCAATGCGGCGGTTCTCCGCATAAAAACCCAGCGCCATCGGCGATAGCTGCGCCTCCGCCAGCGATTTGAGCGGCGGCGGCGCTTGACCAAGCAGCCGCGCGGCCTCCTCGATCACCATGTTCTGGCTGCAAGGCAGATCGTCGGCGAGGTTATAAACCCCCGCCGGACCATCAAACGCGGCGATCACGCCGGCTGCGATATCGTCCACATGCACCCGGCTAAACACCTGATCGGGCAAATCGATCCGGTTGGCGACGCCCATCCGCACCCGGTCTAGCGCGCTGCGGACCGGGCCATAGATGCCGGGCAGGCGCAAAATATGTGCGCCATGCTCCTGCCAAGCCAGATCGGCATCAGCACGTGCGGTGCGCCTGCCAGCTCCGACCGGAGCGCTTTCATCGACCCATGCGCCGCCAGTATCACCATAAACTCCGGTGGCAGAGAGATAGCCAAGCCACCGCGGTGCACGACTACGCAATTGGCCATAATAGCTTTCCAGCACCGGATCGCTGCCATCGCGCGCCGGGGGAACTGAGGAGAGTACATGGCTTGCCGCCGCTACCGCAGCGGCCACTGCGCCTGCGTCGGCAAAAGGCACATCGCCCGCGCGCCCGGTGCCGCGCACTTGCCACCCTTTCGCGCGCAATTGCTTGGCGAGCACCTGTGCGGTGTAGCCCATACCAAAAATGAACAGATTCATCTTTCTGGTAGCTTCGGCGGCACAACTTCCGTCGCGCCCGGCACATGGTCTTTCTTCCACTGCATCGCCGTGCGCACCCGCGTCTTGCCAGAGGGATGATCAAACAGCACCGCCTCTTCGAACGCACCGGGCGCGATCTTGCGGTAATTTGAGAGCTTCATGGCGGCGGCGGCGAAGGCATCGGGTTCGCGCGCAGCATCGAGCCCGAAAGCATCGGCATCGCTTTCGCTCACGCGGATCATGGTATTGATGGCTGGGGTCGAAAGCAGCGTGAGCACGGCCAATACACCGCCAAGCACCGGCATTGAGGCCGGATCGCCGATCGCGCGCACTTTCCACCGTTGCCCCCCCAGCCGGATCAACGCTGGCACGATCATCGCAGCAAGCCAGAATTGCACGGCGAACACCAGCGACAAGATCACAATGATGCGCCAGCTATGGCCCAATACATAATGGCCCAATTCATGGCCCATCACCGCGGCCACCATCGCGGGCGACTGCTTCAGTAGATTATCGTTCAGAGTGATTCGGATGGTTGGGCCAAGCCCGGAAACATTGGCTGAAATCCTGTCTGACTGGCGCGAGGCGTCGACCACGTAGATCTGATTGGCAGGAACCTCATACGCCTTAGCCATTGCCACGATCCGGTCGCGGATCGGGCCTTGCGGCAGCTCGGTGTAGGTATTGAACAAGGGGGCAATAAACACCGGGGCGACTAACACGGCCAGTGTTACCAGCGCGGTCATAACGCCGCTGCCGATCAACCACCAGCGCGCTGGAAACCGGCGGATTACTGCGTAAATCAGCAGCAGCAACGCGGCACCAAAAAGGACGGTGAGAACAACCGCAAGCGTTTTGTCGCCCAGCCAACCGCCAAACGACTGGTTCATCAAACCATATTGCTGTTCACGCCAAAACTCTGTGGCGATCGCCCAAGGCAAGGTAATGAGCGCATCGAAAGCCAGAAACACGATGGCGCAAGCGATAATGCCCAGCCACGGCCGCCAACCGCGCCGCTGCATCGCATCGCGCACCCGTGGCAGCACCCGCAAGCGCAGCATAATCCAGCACGAAAGCACTGATACGAGCGTTCCGAGCAAAAGGATCCACTGCGACCCATCCGAATAAGCATCGGATTTAACGCGCGCTGCCGGGCTAAGGGTGGCGAGCCAAGCCTGCGTTGCATGATCCACATCGAAGCCCGCAGCCCGCGCCAAGATGGGTGCCATTGATAGTATGGCCGCAAGCGCGAGAATGGCCGGGCGCAGAATTCGCTTCAACAGTGCCATGAATATCCTCTCGCAGCGTTGATGCTAGCGGTGCGGGCGAGCACGGCGCGCGTCAAGTATTCTTGCGTATTTCGGCAGGGCGAAATTTGCGGTTGGCCGGTTCTGTCTGCGCGCCTACATCGAGGCAATGAACGATCTTTCAAGCACGCCCGCCCTGCCCGCCGCCGCGTCCATCGCAACCAACCCGCCAGCCCCTGCGCTGATAAGGCGAATGGATTACCAGCCGCCAGAATGGCTAGTCAGCGCGATCGCGCTGGATTTCAAACTTTCGCTCAAAACGGCGCATGTTCGCAGCGAATTGACCGTAGAGCGCAATCCGCTTGGCGCGCAAGGCAGCACAATCCGGCTGAACGGCGATGGGATTACAGCGGCCGGCGTGATGGTGGACGGTGAGCCGCACAATGATTGGCGGATGGACGCAGACGATCTGATGATCGATTTGCCGGGCGAGCACCATGTCATCACGATCGAAACCGTGCTCGATCCCTCGGCCAACACCCAGCTTTCGGGGCTCTATGCCTCGGGCGGGATGCTGTGCACGCAGTGCGAAGCCGAAGGCTTTCGCCGCATCACTTTCTTCCCCGACCGGCCCGATGTGTTGAGTTGCTACACCGTGCGCCTGAGCGGCGACAAAGCGGCGTTTCCGGTGCTGCTCTCCAATGGCAACCCGGTGGCTCAGGGCGATGGCGAAGACGGCACACCCGAGGAAGGCACACACTGGGCCGAATGGCACGACCCTTGGCCTAAGCCTTCCTATTTGTTCGCGCTGGTGGCTGGCGATCTGGTGGCAACGCGCGATAACTTCACCACACATTCGGGCCGAAAGGTGGACTTGGGCATCTATGTTCGCGCCGGCGATGAAGGCCGGACGGGCCACGCGATGCGCTCGCTGATCGCCTCGATGAAATGGGACGAGGAAGTGTATGGCCGCGAGTACGATCTCGATCTGTTCAACATTGTCGCCGTGGCCGATTTTAATGCGGGCGCGATGGAGAACAAGGGCCTGAATGTGTTCAACACGCGCTATATTCTGGCCGATCCGGAAACCGCCAACGACGGCGATTATGATGCGATCGAAGGCGTGGTTGCGCACGAATATTTCCACAATTGGTCGGGCAATCGGGTAACCTGCCGCGACTGGTTTCAGCTCAGCCTCAAAGAAGGCTTCACCGTGCTGCGCGATCAGCAGTTTAGCGCGGATCGCGGATCGGCTCCGGTCAAGCGGATCGAAGACGTGCGGATTTTGCGCGCGGCTCAGTTCCCTGAAGATTCTGGCCCGCTGGCTCACCCGATCCGCCCTGATACCTATCAGGAAATCAGTAATTTTTACACGGCTACTGTTTATAACAAAGGCGCCGAAGTGATCCGCATGATCACCGTGATGACTGGCGCGACGCGGTTTCGCGCTGGCACCGACGTCTATTTTGACCGCCATGACGGCGAAGCGGCAACATGCGAGGACTTTGTCTGCGCGATCGAAGACGGCGCGCAGATCGATTTGGGCCAGTTTCGCCGTTGGTACGAGCAAGCAGGAACACCCAAAGTGGAGGTCAGCATGGCGCATGCTGACGACAGTGTGACGCTCACGCTTAGGCAATCTGTGCCCGCCACGCCGGGGCAAAGCGACAAGCAACCGATGGTGATCCCATTGCGCACCGCGCTGTTTGATCGCGCGAAGGCTGCGCA
>JBBRXQ010000110.1:0-7169 GCA_038238515.1 Sphingomonadales bacterium
GCCGTCTCCATAGCCCACCACCAGCGGCGAGCCGAGCCGCGCGCCGATCAGCATATCGTCATGCGCCCGAAAAGCGATCGCCAGCGCAAATGCGCCGCGCAATTGCGGCAACACAGCCTTCACCGCATCGCGCGGGCTTTGCCCCGCCTCCACCAGTTCAGAAACCATATGCGCGACCACTTCGGTATCGGTCTCGCTTTCAAATGTGCGCCCGCGCGCGATTAGCGCCTCGCGCAGCGGCTTGAAATTCTCGATAATGCCGTTGTGGACCAGCGCCAGCTCGCTCGTGGCATGCGGATGCGCGTTGCTGGTGGTCGGCGCGCCGTGCGTTGCCCAGCGGGTATGCGCGATGCCGATCAGGCCGGGCGCGGGATTGCGCGCCAATTCGAGCACCAGATTGTTCAGCTTGCCCTGCGCGCGGCGGCGGACAAGCTCGCCGCCTTCAACCATGCACACCCCCGCGCTGTCATAGCCGCGATATTCCATCCGCCGCAGCCCATCGACCAGCCGGTCTGCCACTTGATCTTTGCCAACAATTCCGATGATTCCGCACATGCTGGATCAATCTTTCCGTTCAAAGGGTGTAAGGCACCCGGATGCCCGGCATCGTAGGCGGGAAATCCTTTGTATTTCGTGTAATGAGGACCGCGCCGTTGATTTGCGCGGTGGCCAGGATCAGCGCATCGAGCAGTTTCATGCGAGTGCGGTGGCGAATATCGGCTGCCGCCTGCGCAATTCGCCCGTCAACCTCAACGATTTCAAACGGCGCGATTAACTCGCGGACGTGATCGCGCGTTTCAAGCGGTTCCCCCGCTAGGACTTCGGCCCATGCAATGCGGCTCACCCGGTGGCGGCTGTAACGCGATAATTCGGCGATGGCCGCAGCGCTGTCATTCAGCCAGTCAATCAGGATGTTGGTATCGAAAAACGGGTCCGACAATTTTCAGCAATCTTTGTGTTCAGCAATCTTCGCGGTCAGATTTCATCGTAAGGTCGGCGATCTTCGCGGATCGCCTGCTGGTATTCCACCCCGTCGCCGATATCGGTGCGATCTTTCCAGTAACCGGCCCCGCGCGCGATCCAGTCGTTGTTGCCCGCAGCCGGGGTCTGCGCCTTGAATGTCGCCACCGCCTCACGCAAGATCGAGGCGCGCGATTTGCCCTGCTTGGCCGCGCGCGCATCAAGCCACTGGATGTCTTCATCGGGGAGATCGGCAAGGATGCGGGTCATTGTGATGGGATGATATCATACCGAGATATCATGTCAATCGCTGCTCCCGGTGCCAGCGAAACGTGAAAACCTTCGCCGATGGCCCCTGCTCGCGCAATTCCTCCAGCTTGGCCATGCCCTCGGCCACGCTGGGCACATGGCCCTGCGCCACTGGCCACAGCGCCATCGCAGGCTCCATCGGCGCAAACCACTCCTTGCGCCGCGCCAGCATCGCGCGGTGGTCCGGCTGGCGATAGGCGAAAGCTTCGAGCGATGCGACATCGCGCCACACCGAAATGTTCACAATAAAATCCGCATCGCCGGGGATCGCCGCCACATCGGTGGCGTTGCCGCCATCGCCGATCAGCCGCCAGATAAACCCATCCGCCGCATCCGCCCGCGCATTCACTGCATCAAGCGCATCCATAAAATCGGCATTGGCCGGATCATCCTTGGCCGCCCAAAACCGCGCGACGTTAATCTGTGCGATGGGCATTGTGCTATTTCCTCTTGGAATTCGTGCTCATTGCGCCCTCTTGCCCGCTTCCTGCGCTTCCCGCTCCCCCGCGAAGGCGGGGGCCTCAGGCCTACTTAGCGCTTCGCCAGTGCATATCCTGCACCAGACCCCCGCCTGCGCGGGGGAACGGCGGGATGGAGGGTGTCCTTCTTACCCCCCCTGCAGAGGAGGGGCTCAGGCTCGCCCCGCCCTACTTGACCGCCTTCTTCTTCTTCATCGCGTCGTGAAACCGGTCGGCCCAGCCGGGTTTGACCAGTTGTTCAGCCCGCACCAGTCGCAATTCGCCGTCAGACACGTCGCGGCTCACCGCGCTGCCTGCCGCCACAATGGCATCCGCGCCGATCCGCACCGGGGCGATCAATGCAGAGTTTGATCCGATGAAGGCGCGCGGGCCGATCACTGTCTTGTGCTTGAAATAGCCATCATAATTGCAGGTGATTGTGCCAGCGCCGATATTCGCGCCCGCGCCCACGTCGGCATCGCCGATATACGAAAGGTGGTTGGCCTTGGCCCCCTTGCCCATCCGCGCGGCCTTCACCTCCACGAAATTGCCGATCTTCGCGCCTTCTTCCATCACCGCGCCGGGCCGCAACCGCGCGAACGGGCCAACCGAAACCCCGCTTTCCAGCACCGCGCCCTCGATATGGCAAAACGCATGGATCACCACATGATCGGCCACGCGCACGCCGGGGCCAAAAACCACGTTCTGCTCGACAGTAACATCGCGGCCCAGCACCGTGTCCCATGCGAACCACACAGTTTCAGGCGCGATCAGCGTGGCTCCATCGGCCATCGCCGTCATCCGCCGCGCAGCCTGCCAGCGCGCTTCCGCCTGCGCCAATTCGGCGCGGCTGTTGATCCCTGCCACTTCATTCTCGTCATCGGTCACGACCACCGCGCACGCCCGCCCATCAAGGCTGGCAATGTTGACGATGTCGGTCAGATAATATTCGCCTGCCGCATTATCATTGTTCACCCTCGCCAGCAGCGCAAACAGATCGGCGGCGCGCACCGCCATCAGTCCCGAATTGCACAAATTGCACGCGCGCTCCTCGTCGCTGGCATCCTTATGCTCCACCATCTTCACAATACGGCCATCGCCATGCGCGATCACCCGGCCATATTGCAACGCGGCGGCAGGCTGAAAGCCCAGCACGACCACCGCCGGGTCGTCTGAACTGTGCAATCGCTCCAGCATCGCACGCATCGTGTCGGCGCGCACAAACGGCACATCGCCATAAAGGATCAGCACATCGCCCGCAAAATCACCCAGCGCGCCGCCTGCCTGCTGCACCGCATGGCCGGTGCCCAATTGCGGCTCCTGCACCGCGAGTTCGGCGTTGCCATCTTGATCAGATAATTTGGCCAGCGCCGCCTCAAGCTGGTCGCGCCCGCTGCCCACCACCACAACTTTGCGCGCGGGCGCAAGCTGATCGGCGCTGGCCAGCAAATGCATCAGCATGGGCCGCCCCGCAATCGGATGAAGCACCTTGTGCAGATCGCTTTTCATCCGGGTGCCCTTGCCAGCGGCAAGGACCACGAGTGCGAGCGGATGCTGGGCGAGTGGAGGGGGGGCGGGCGGAGGGGCGGCGAGCGGTGTTTGTGCGGTCATGCCGCCCCCTTTGCCAGCATTTGCTTGCAGTTTCTAGAATGCCGCGTCACTGGCGCGAACGATGAGCAAATTTCCTTTCGACATCGTCGGGTTCGACCTTGATGGCACCCTCCTTGATACCTCGGCAGACCTTGGCCACGCGCTCAATCATGTGCTGGCTTCGATCGGGCGGCGCGTGGTGCCGATCGCTCAGGCGCGCAGGTTCATTGGCGGGGGCGCCGGGCAAATGCTGCGCGGCGCGCTTGCTGCGAGCGGCGGATTTGACGAAGGGCACATCCGCGCGCTGCAAGATCAGATGGTCGCTTTTTATGCTCAAAACATCGCGCGCCACACCCGGCTGTTTCCCGGCGGTGAGGCGATGCTCGATGCGTTAGCCGCGCGCGGCGTCACGCTGGCGGTCGCCACCAACAAGAGTGAGGCGCTGGCAGTTCAATTGTTTGAGGAGCTGGGCCTTGCCCACCGGTTTGCAACGATCATCGGCGGCGATTCAATGGGTCCGGGCAAGGCAAAGCCTGCGCCCGATATGCTGCACGAAATGGTTGCGCGCTGCGCCGGGGTTGGCAACGCTGGTGCCAGCTTCGGCGGGCGTGCCGCGTTTGTGGGCGATACCACCTATGATATCGGTGCGGCGCGCGCGGCGGGGATGCCGGTCATCGCGGTGCGGTTTGGCTTTTGCGATATGCCGGCGGATGATCTTGGCGCGGACAAAGTCATCGATCACTTTGATGAACTGGTGCCCGCGTTGGAAGCAATCGGCTAGGCTCCGCCTTGCCATTTGCCCCCGCCCGCGCCACCTAATGACAAACGCCGCAACAGGAGCCCGCGCCTATGTCTGAAGACTACACTCCGCCCCCGGTCTGGATCTGGGACAAAGCAAACGGCGGCGCGTTTGCAAGCGTTAACCGGCCAACAGCGGGCGCACAGCGCGAGCAGGATCTCCCCGTGGGCGAGCATCCGTTTCAGCTCTATTCGCTGGGCACGCCCAATGGCATCAAAGTTACGATCATGCTCGAAGAGCTGCTTGAACTGGGAGTGGCCGAAGCAGAATACGATGCGTGGATGATCAAAATTTTTGAAGGCGATCAGTTTGGCAGCGGCTTTGTCAGCATCAATCCAAATTCAAAAATCCCCGCGATGGTCGATCGCAGCAGCCCCGAACCGATTCCCATTTTCGAATCAGCCGCGATGTTGGTGCATCTGGCCGAAAAGTTCGGACATTTTATGCCTGATGCCGCGCACGATCATGGCAAAACCCGCGCCGCCGTCTATTCATGGCTATTCTGGCAAGTTGGCTCCGCACCGTTCCTCGGCGGGGGCTTCGGTCATTTCTATCACTATGCGCCGATCAAGATTGCTTATGCGATCGATCGTTATGCGATGGAGACCAAGCGCCTGTTTGATGTTGCAAACAACCGGCTCAAGGAATCGCGCTTCCTTGGCGGGGATGACTATTCGATTGCCGATATGGCTACCTATCCTTGGCTGGCGGCCATTCATTCGGGCGAAGCCTATGGCGAGGCGGCAACCTTCCTGTCGATGCACGAATACGAAGCGGTTGGCCGCTGGGTTGCAGAAATCGGCGCAAGGCCAGCGGTCCAGCGCGGGCGCTTGGTAAACCGGCCAATCGGGATTCTTGAGCGCCACAGCGCAGCCGATTTCGCGGTCGCTCAGGCGGCTCGTGATACTGCCGAAGCAGCCGCAGAGTGATTACCCAAAGGGGGCGAGAAAACCCGTTGCATGCCCCCTTTCCATCCAGAAAAGCACCGCTATAAGCGCGGGGCACGTTGGGGCGTCGCCAAGTGGTAAGGCAGCGGCTTTTGATGCCGCCATCCGCAGGTTCGAATCCTGCCGCCCCAGCCAGCTAACTTTGCCATTCTTACCAACAAAACTCTTGCGCCCTGCGCCCAAGAGCGGGTTAAACTCAGGCTGATGCCCAAGCTAAACCCCCTCTACACCGCCATGCCGGTCACGGTGTTCGAGCATATGTCCGGCCTCGCACGCACGCTCGGCGCGATCAATCTGGGGCAGGGTTTTCCCGATGATCCGCCCCCGCCCGCGCTCACTCAGGCTGCGTCCCGCGCTATGATAGAGCGCTCGCAGCACTATCCGCCCAGCGCGGGCCTGCCCGAATTGCGCGATGCCGTGGCGCGGTTTTACGGTCGCACGCAAGGACTTGCGCTTGCCCGCGAGCAGGTGATCATCACCTCGGGCGCGACCGAGGCGTTGGCGTCGGCGGTGCTTGCGGTGGTTAGCGCGGGCGATGAGGTGCTGCTGTTTGCACCCGCTTATGATGCCTATGCGCCGCTGGTCCGCCGCGCGGGCGGCGTGCCAGTGTTCGTGCCGCTCGCGCCGCCGCATTGGGCCTATGATGAAGCCGCGATTGCCGGCGCGATCACCCCGCGTACCCGCGCAATCATCTTCAACGATCCGCTAAACCCCACTGGCAACGTCGCCTCGCCCACAGAACTAGCGATGCTCGCGCGCCTTTGCTGCGCGCATGATCTGATCGCGATCTGCGACGAAGTGTGGGAAAACGTCCGCTTCGATGGCCGCACCCACCGCTCCCTGCTGGCCGAGCCGGGGATGAGCGAGCGCACAATCAAAATCGGTTCAGCAGGCAAAATTTTCGGCGCAACCGGCTGGAAAATTGGCTGGATGATCGCCGCCCCCGAAATCGCCACAGTGCTGGCCAAGGCGCACCAGTTCATCACCTTCACCACCCCGCCAATGCTGCAATGGGCCATCGCCGAAGCGCTGGCCGATCCAGCGATTGCCGCGCAGCTTCAAGCCGATTGGGCCGCCTCGCGCGCGGTGCTAAACCATGGCCTGCGCGGCGCAGGCTTTGCCGTGCTGGAAAACAGCGCGACATGGTTCACCTGCATCGACCTTGCGGCCAGCGGGATTGCGCTGGATGATACCGCCTTTGCCGAACGGGCGGTGCGCGAAGCAGGCGTAGCCACAATCCCGCTCTCCGCATTATGGGAAGGCAAAGCTGCGCCGCGCACCATCGTGCGCCTGTGCCACTGCAAACCCGCCGGCATGCTCGAACAAGCAACCGCGCGCTTGGCGCATTGGCGCTCCATCTTATAATCACCAAATCAAGAAGGCCCGCCGCGCAAGTTTATGCACGGCGGGCCAGCTTTCCTCCCCAGGAAAGTTTCAGCTGGGATGCTCGCAGGCCTTAGCGGCCCATCGCGCTCCCAAGCCGATGATAAAGGTGTGAAAATTTCACCGATTCCGGCGTGTCCTGAATTTCTTTCAGGTAAAACAATACTGCTTCACGAAGCAGCTTGAAATCTTCGGACGAGAGCACTGCGCGGGCGCGTGCTGGTTCGGGCATGTCACTTTCCTTTGATTGCTAAAAATTCAAACTGCAAACTGGTTCCCCGCTGCCTATCAGGCAGCGAACTGATTTCCCTGCTGCCTATCAGGCAGCAAACTGGTTCATCGTATTGTGCGCGCCGCCGGCTTTCAGCGCGGCCTCTCCGGCGAAGTATTCCTTGTGGTCATCGCCAATGTCGCTGCCCGACATGTTCTGATGCTTCACGCAGGCGATGCCCTGACGGATTTCTTCGCGCTGCACAGATTTCACATAACCCAGCATGCCTGCATCGCCGAAGTATTCGCGCGCCAGATTGTCGGTGCTCAGCGCGGCAGTGTGATACGTAGGAAGCGTAATCAGGTGGTGGAAAATGCCCGCCTGAGCCGCTGAATCGCGCTGGAATGTCCGGATGCGCTCATCGGCTTCTGCCCCTAGAGCAGTCGCGTCATAATCTACGCTCATCAGCCGCGCCCGGTCATAAGCGCTCACATCGGTGCCGGCTGCGGCCC
>JBBRXQ010000111.1:0-7165 GCA_038238515.1 Sphingomonadales bacterium
CCTGGCCGAGGCAAACGGGGCCGCATCGCTGACAAAGTTTTTCATCACCGCGCCGTTCATGATCGTGGGATCGCGGCCAGCTTCGGTCATGATCCAGCCCAGCATGCCAGTAACCGTGGATTTGCCGCTGGTGCCGCCCACAGCGATGCCTTGCGGCGCATCGTTAAACAGCCTGGCTAACAATTCGGCGCGGCTCATCCGCACCGCGCCAATCGCTTTAGCGCGTACCACTTCGGGCACAGTGTCCTCTACCGCCGCCGATGCCACCAAAATTTGCATCGGTGACATGATCCCGCTGCCGTCCTGCGGATAAAGTTTGATACCCAAGCTTTCGAGCCAGGCAAATTTCTCGGGCGTGCGTCCCGCCTCGCGGCTGCGATCCGATCCGGCCACTTGCGCGCCCGCGCCGCGCAGGATCAGCGCAAGCGGCAACATGCCAGAGCCGCCGATGCCGCAGAAAAACCACGGCTGCATGGTAAGATCGCTAGACGGCATCGTGCACATTTCCGCGCCCCCGCGAAGGCGGGGGCCTCAGGCCTGAGCGCACTACAGGATTTCGCCTACCAGTCCAGAGGCCCGACTAGCGCAAGCGCGCATGAAGTGCTTAGACTGACGTATATGACCCGTGTTGCGATCTGCGCGCCATCAAAGCCGATTTCCCGCGAACTTGCCGCCGCGCTCTGCGCGCTGGTGCAGGAGCACACTCCGGCCATCACGCTCAGCATCCACGATCAATGCTTTGCTGACGAAGGCCACTTCGCCGGGCCCGATGCGCTGCGGCTCGCGGCATTTCTCGAATGCGCGAATGATCCCGCCATCGATGCCGTTTGGTTCGCGCGCGGCGGCTATGGCGCGGTGCGCATCGCTGCCGATGCGCTGGCGGGGCTGAACGCGGCGGCGCGGGAGAAAATCTATCTCGGATACTCCGACGCGGGCACAATGCTGGGGGCGTTCAGCGCCGCGCGGATTGGCCAGTCGGTTCACGCACCAATGCCCGCCGATTTGCTCCGCGATGGCGGCGATGCGGCGGTCTTGCGCACGCTGGGCTGGCTGGCGGGCGACACGGGCGGGCTTGAGCCATCGCTCGACGATACCCCGGCGGCCGCGTTTAATCTGATGACGCTGGCCATGCTGGTGGGCACACCGCTGATGCCCGATCTGCGCGGCTATGTGGTGATGATCGAGGAAGTGAGTGAATATCTCTACGCGGTTGATCGGCTGTTGTTTCATGTCACTGCGCATCTCGGGCCGATGGGGATCGCCGGATTGCGGCTTGGCCGGGTGAGCGATGTGCCTGAAAATGATCGCCCATTTGGCGCAAAACCTGAGGACATGGCCCGGCTGTGGTGCGCGCGCAGCGGCATCCGCTTTCTGGGCAGCGCCGATATCGGGCACGATTGCATGAACAAGATCGTGCCGTTCGGGCTTGCGCGTCGCCGCTGGCAGGAATAGGCCGCGCGCCCAAGACAACAAAAGGCTAAGATATGCGCGCATTCGTCTTTCCCGGACAGGGCACCCAGAAGCAAGGCATGGGCGCGCAGCTTGCGCTTAGCAGCGCGGCAGCGCGCGAGGTGTTTGAGGAAGTGGACGAAGCGCTGGGGCAAAAGCTGTTTCAGATCATGCGTGATGGCCCCGAAGATGTCTTGATGCTCACCGAAAATGCTCAGCCCGCGATCATGGCCAATGCCATCGCGGTGCTGCGTGTGCTTGAGCGCGAGGGCGGCATCGCGCTGGCAGATAAGGCCGAATTTGTCGCCGGGCACAGCTTGGGCGAATATACCGCGCTTTGCGCTGCTGGCGCATTTTCGCTGGCGATATCGGCACCCAGCAGCGGGGCCAAGCGATGCAGGCGGCGGTGCCCGAAGGCTTGGGCGCGATGTGTGTGCTGCTGGGTGCCGATATCGCCAAAGCGACCGCGCTGGCCGAGGCTGCTTCAAAAGGCTCAGCCGCTGGCAACGCGGCTGAGATTTGCGCCGTGGCGAATGATAACGATCCTGGCCAGGTTGTGCTCTCGGGCCACACCGCCGCGATTGAGCGTGCGGTCGCCGTAGTGAAAGATTTTGGCATCAAGCGCGCGATGATGCTCAAAGTCTCCGCGCCGTTTCATTGCACCCTGATGCAGCCTGCCGCCGATGCCATGGCGCTGGCGCTGGCGGAAACGCCGCCGAGCGCGCTGCGCGTTGCGCTGCTCGCCAATATCACCGCCTCGCTCGTCACTGATCCCGCGCAAGCGCAGCGCCTGCTGGTCGAGCAAGTCACCGGCCGCGTCCGCTGGCGCGAAAGCATGATCGCGCTAAACGATGCCGGCACCCAGCACTTCGTCGAACTCGGCGCCAACGTCCTCGGCCCCATGATCACCCGCACCGTTACAGACGCCGCCGTAGCCAGCGTAACCAGCATGACCGACATCGAGGCACTTCTCAGGGAAATGTAAGCCATGGAACACCGTATGTTTGATCTGACCGGGATGACCGCGCTGGTAACCGGCGCTGCGGGCGGCATTGGCTCTGCGATCAGCCATGCGCTGGCGCGGCAGGGCGCGCGGCTAGCGATTTCGGGCACGAACGCATCAAAACTGCGCTCGTTTCGCGAAGAACTGAACGACAGTTACGGCGCCAGAGAAGGCGGCGATCATGTCGAGATCACCTGCGATCTTTCGAACACCGAGCAAGTCGAGCACCTCATCCCCGCTGCCGTCGATACGCTCGGCAAAGTGGATATCCTCGTGAACAACGCTGGGATAACACGGGATAACTTGGCCATGCGGATGAAGGACGATGAATGGGATGCGGTGATCCGCGTCAATTTGGAAGCCGCATTCCGTCTGATGCGTGCAGCGTCGCGGCCGATGATGAAGGCGCGCTTTGGCCGGATGATTTCGATCACCAGTGTGGTCGGCGCGACCGGCAATCCGGGGCAGGCCAATTATGCCGCTGCCAAAGCGGGCCTCGTCGGCATGTCCAAAAGCTTGGCGGGGGAGCTCGCCAGCCGGGGCATCACGGTGAACTGCGTCGCCCCTGGCTTTATCCGCACCGCGATGACCGAAGTACTCCCCGATGCGCAAAAGGCCGCGCTGAATGCCCGCATTCCGACGGGCCGGATGGGGGAGGGCGGGGATATCGGCGCTGCGGTGGCCTATCTCGCCAGCCGTGAAGCAGGCTATATCACTGGGCAGACTTTGCACGTAAATGGCGGCATGGCGATGCTTTCCTAACTTATGCGCTCGCTGCTCACAGCACTGGCTCTGACGGCTATAACGGGCGCGGCACAGGCGCGCTCGCCCGAGGCGCTTGCCTGCGCGATCAAGGCCGCCCCGCCGGGGCTTGATGTGCGGCTTGCCGATGTGGTGCTCGCCGCCGATCCCGATAAGGACAAGCCTGCCACTGATGAGTTGCAAGAGCTGGTCAATAGCTGTGCTGACGATCAGTTTTTGAAGGACAAAGAGCGCACCGCCTATTTCGATTACACACTTGGCCGGATGGCGCGTGATGCGCTCGATGCGCGGCTGGCGGGCGAAGCGATTTCCTCAGGCCTGATTGACCGCGCGCTCGATATCGGACCGGGCAATGCCAATAATCCCGCCGATAAAGTTACCGCCGGGGATTTGCGCCGTGTGTCGACGGCTTTGTCCGAAGCGGGAACCGATCCGGCTAAGGTGAGCCCGGTGGGCTGGGGGCTAATCAACGCGTGGATTGTCGCCACGGCGCAGATGATGACCGGCAAGCGCGCGTTTGATTGAGCTGCCAATCGAGCAAAAGCTCTCGATTACGGGCGCATTCAAGCCATTTATGCACAGCTTCCAAGGCAGCGAGCGCGGTTGCGCTTGCCCGCATTGCCGCGTGCGTTAAGGAAGGTGGACCGATCCGCAACCTTTTCCGAACGATTCCGGGCATGCGGTAGCTGCTGAGACATCTCGGGCCGCCCGCGCGGTGGGCCTCGCTGGGGGATAAGAGACGAGCATGAAGGCCACCATCGAACGCGCGACCCTGCTGCGCTGCCTATCCCACGTGCAATCGGTCGTTGAACGCCGCAACACGATCCCCATCCTGTCTAATGTGCTGATCGAAGCTTCGGCCAATGGCACTGTGCGGTTGCTGGCCACCGATCTCGATCTCCAGATCATCGAATCGATGCCCGCCGTTTCGGTCGAAGGGGCGGGCGCGATCACCGTCTCGGCGCATCTGCTGTTCGATATCGCGCGCAAATTGCCTGATGGCAGCCAAGTTAGCTTGGAAACTGCCGACAATCGTATGGTGGTAAAGGCCGGGCGCAGTCGTTTCCAGCTGCCCACGCTGCCGCGCGATGATTTCCCGATGATCGTCGAAGGCGATTTGCCGACCAGTTTTGAACTGCCCGCGCGCACGCTGGCCGAATTGATCGATCGCACCCGGTTCGCGATTTCGACCGAAGAAACGCGCTATTATCTCAACGGCATTTTCTTTCACGTCGTTGACGAAGTGCTGAAAGCCGCCGCGACCGACGGCCACCGCCTCGCGCGCTACACCATCGCGCGGCCTGATGGCGCTGAGGCGATGCCCGATGTGATCGTGCCGCGCAAATGCGTGGGCGAACTGCGCAAGCTGCTCGAAGATGTGCTCGATACCAATGTTCTGATCGATCTTTCGGCCAGCAAAGTGCGCTTTACGCTCGGCGGCGAACACGGCATGGTGCTCACTAGCAAGCTGATCGACGGGACTTTCCCAGATTACAGCCGCGTGATCCCCACCGGGAATGACAAGCTACTGCGTCTCGATCCGCGCAGCTTCTTCGAAGGCGTTGATCGCGTGGCAACCATCGCCACCGAAAAAACCCGCGCAGTGAAAATGAGCCTTGAAAACGACAAAGTCACGCTCTCGGTCACCAGCCCAGACAACGGCACTGCCGCCGAAGAAATCGCCGCAGAATACAGTTCATCGGGCTTCGAAATCGGCTTCAACGCCAATTATCTGAAAGACATCCTCAGCCAGATCGACGGCGGCACGGTTGAACTCCACCTCGCTGATGCCGGCGCGCCAACGCTGATCCGCAAGGACGAAAAATCGCCAGCGCTTTACGTGCTCATGCCGATGCGGGTGTGAGGCTGATCGCTGCGGCAGCCACACCTTGCGGACTTGGCGGCAATAGTGGCACACGATAGGGATGCCGCTGGATTTCTCTTCGCTCACCAATGCCGTAGCGCGCCTCGATGAAGGGCTTGCGCGGTATCAAACCGATACCTCCGACGCCCAGATACGCGATGGCCTGATCCAGCGTTTCGAATTTACCTACGATCTGGCGCACAAGCTGCTGCGCCGCGCGCTTGAGGAGGCGGCCGCCAATCCGCAAGAGATTGACCAGATGACGTTCCCGGCGCTCATTCGAACCGCAACCGAGCAAGGCCTTTTGCGCAGCGATTGGACCCAGTGGCGCACCTTCCGTGAAATGCGCAACATCGCCTCGCACACCTATGACGAGGCCAAAGCGCTGCAAGTCTCTGCAGAAATTCCCGCTTTTCTAGCGGAAGCGCGCGTTTTGTTAGGGCGCTTGCAAGCGCGCAGCTGCTCATGACAACCACGGTCGCGCTTTCTGAAGGGGAGCTGGCGATTGTTCAAACCATTCTGGCGGAGCATCTTCCGGTCGGCGTGCGGGTGTCCGTCTTTGGTAGCCGGGCGGGAGGCGATCCCAAACCATGGTCAGACCTCGATTTGGCGCTTCACAGCCAATCCCCGATCGTATTCGAACCACTGCCCTTGGCGTTGATCGCCGCGCTTGCCGAAGCGTTCGACGAAGCGCCGCTGCCGTGGAAAGTCGATCTGGTCGATCGCGGCACGGTGAGTGAGGCGTTTGGGCGGATCATTGATCAAACTGCCGTGCCGCTGCCGAAATGATCGCGGCGGGCGAAGGGGACAAGGCGCACAGATGATCTACATCGTTATAAACTTCATGCCGATTTTCCTCGCCACGCTGGCGGGGATCGCGTTCAGCGCCACGTTTTATCGCACCCGACTTTCAGGCGGCTCACCGGCGGCGGGACTATGGGGCCTGTGGGTCACCGCATTTCTCGCTGAATTCTGGCTCTGCTCGATCCTTGCGGGCGCGTTGATCCTCGCTCCTCCCAAAGCCAGCGCATGGATGATGGCGCTGGGCAGCGCCTATATCATCTGGGTCGGGTTTCTGGTCCCCGCGCTGATCTTTACGATGCGCGTGCGCGGTCAGCCTTGGCGCATGGTCGCGTTTGATTGCGGCCATTGGCTTGTGGTAATGTTCGTCCAGGCGGTCGTACTGAAATCCATCGGGCTGATCGCGCCGCCCTCCTAATATCTCAGATATCGATCACGATCTTGCCAAAGTGTGCGCCGCTTAGCTGGTGGTGGAATGCCGCGCCAAGATCGGCCAGCGCGAAGTGGTCGCTGATCACCGGGCGGATGCCATTGGCCTCAATCCCCGCGATCATCGCCAGTTGCATCGCGCGGCTGCCCACAGTCAGGCCTTGCACGCGCAGATTATTGCGCATCAGTAGCACGGTTTGCACTGGCCCCGCATAGCCTGCAAGCACGCCGATCAGCGCTACATGCCCGCCCACGCGGGTAGCCAGCATGGATTGATCGAGAGTGCCTGCGCCGCCGATCTCGACCACGCAATCCACCCCGCGCCCGCCGGTCAGCTCAAGCACTTTCGCGCCCCAAGCTGGCACCTCCTTGTAATTGATCACCTCGTCTGCGCCCATCGAACGCAGCCGCTCCAGCTTGGCATCAGATGAACTGGTCGCGATCACATGCGCGCCCGCCGCTTTGGCAAATTGAAGCGCAAAGATCGAAACGCCGCCGGTGCCTTGGATCAGCACAGTCGAACCCGGCCGCACATCGCCATCCTCAAACAGCGCACGCCAGGCGGTCATGCCAGCGCAGGTCAGCGTGGCAGCCTCGGCATGCGAATAGCCCTTTGGCACGCGGGTAAACCATTTGGCGGGCACCACCACTTCTTCTCGCGCATAGCCATCGATGCCGTCGCCCGGCACGCTGGTAAACGCGGTAGCGGGCGGTATGCCATCGTTCCAATCAGTGAAAAAGGTCGAAACCACCGCATCGCCGGGTTTAAACTCGGTAACGCCCGCGCCCACGGCCAACACATCGCCCGCGCCGTCTGACATCGGAATGCGCCCTGCGCCGGCTGGGATCATGCCCGC
>JBBRXQ010000112.1:0-7156 GCA_038238515.1 Sphingomonadales bacterium
AGCGCATCCATATTCACGCCTCCCACGGTTTTCGCCAGCGGATAGACCGGGTTTTGCGCGTAGTATTCCGAGCCGAGCAGGCCAGATTCCTCCAACGTGACCGCTAGGAACACTTGGCTGCGCGCTGCCGCGCCGGCCTTGCGGTTCATATCTGCCAGCGCGACGAGGGCGCCGATCCCGGTCGCGTTATCTATCGCGCCGTTGCAAATATCATCGCCGCTCGCATCGGGCTTGCACCGGCCAAGGTGATCCCAATGCGCCGAGAACAGCACATATTCATCGGCGCGTTGCTTGCCCGGCTGGATGCCAATCACGTTATAAGAATTGGCCCGCGAAATCGTATTGTCGAACGAAAGGCTGGCCTTCAGGCCCAGCGGAACCGGCTTGAACCCCTTGACCGTCGCCGCCTTGCTCAGCGCCGCCAGATCTTGCCCAGCCGCCTTTAAAATCGCCTCGGCCACGGCCTTTTGCACCCAGCCATTGGCAATCGTCTGGTCCATCCCATCGTTTGCTGTCTGGACAAAATGCTGCGCGCCAGACCAGCTCGATTCCACCACTTGCCAGCCATAGGCGGCGGGGAACGTGTCATGGACAATCAACGCGCCAGCCGCACCCTGCCGCGCCGCTTCTTCAAATTTGTATGGCCAGCGTCCATACCAAGTCATCCGCCGCCCGCGAAACAGGCCGGTTTCGTCCTGCGCCGCATAATCCGGATCGTTGACGAGGATGACCGCGATCTTCCCCTTCATGTCGATCCCGGCATAGTCATTCCAGCCAAGCTCAGGCGCGTTGATGCCAAAGCCAACAAACACTAGCTCGGCATCCTTGATCTCTGAATGCGCCGCCGCCCGGTAAGTGCCTGCTACGAACTGGCTCGACGGCGCGAAACTCATCGCGTTACCACCGCCGGTAACGGTGAGCGGGCTGGGATTGCTCGCAGTAATGGTCAGCGTTGGCACGGGTTGCAGCCATTCGCCCTTGTTGCCCGGTTTCAAACCCGCCGCTTTGAACCGCGCGATAATGGCATCGGTCGTTCTGCGCTCGGCTGGCGAACCCGGCTCGCGGCCTTCAAAATCATCGGCAGAAATGGTTTTGACCACATCGCGAAACAGCGCCTGATCCACCGCCGGAATGCGCGGGGCGGCGGCCACGTCGCTTGCAGCTGCGACCAGAATCAGCGCGGCATACGCGCCAAATTTGCGAATTATCATGGATAGCCTCTCGAAAATTTGGGGCAGGATGCTGGAGCGAAACTTGGCAGAGCCCCAGCATCGGCGCAAGGCTGAGCTCAGCACGCTTGCCGCCGCTGCTGCGAACGGGCATCGCTGGTATGTGAATAATCATGGCTGACTGGAACGCGGCAATCACGCGGGCACGGGCGCAAGCGCCCTTTCTCGCGCGCGCGCTTGATCGCCAGCCAGCGCTGACAGAGCTGCTGGCGGCGGGTGAAATTGATAAGGCGTTTGTCGCCGCCCGTCATGCAAGTGAAGCGATTGCAGATACAGCGGTCGCGCTGCGCCGCGAGCGTCTGGCGCTGGCACTGGTGCTGGCGATTGGCGATCTGGCCGGAGCGCTTCCGCTCGCGCGCGTGATGGGCGAACTCTCAAGCTTCGCCGATCAAGCGCTACACCGCGCGATCATCGCGGCGATCCGCCGCCGCGCGCCCGATGCCGAGCCAATCGGGTTTGCCGGAATTGCTCTGGGCAAACACGGCGCGGGCGAACTGAATTACAGCTCCGACATCGATCCAATCTTGCTTTACGATCCCGAAACGCTGGCGCGCCGCCCGCGTGATGATCCGGGCGAGGCCGCGCAGCGGGTCGCGCGCGGCGTGGTCGAGCTGCTTGGCGCGGTGACCGAGGAGGGCTATGTCTTCCGCGTCGATTTGCGGCTGCGGCCGGCCAGCGAGATCACCCCGCTGGCGATCAGCTTCAACGCGGCGATTTCGCATTACGAATCGAGCGCGCTCGCGTGGGAACGCGCGGCATTTATCCGTGCGCGCGCGGTTGCGGGCGATCTGAACGCTGGCCGCCACTTCCTTGATACGATCCGCCCGTTCGTGTGGCGGCGCAGCCTCGATTTCGGGGCCATCGGCGAAATCGGGCGGCTGACCACGCGCATCCGCGATCACTACAGCGGCGGCCAAAACATCGGCCCCGGCTATGACCTTAAGCGCGGACGCGGCGGCATCCGCGAGGTCGAGTTTTTTGCTCAAACGCATCAGCTCATCCACGGCGGCCGCAATCCAGCTCTGCGCCTGCGCGGCACCCGCGCGGCGCTCGATGCCTTGGCCGGCGCTGGGATCATCACGGCCGAGGACGCGGGCACGCTCGGCGATAGCTATGATCGCCTGCGCACGATCGAGCACCGCCTGCAGATGATCGCTGACCAACAAACGCACAGTTTGCCAAGCGATCCGGCGGCGCTTGATGCTGTCGCCCGGCTCGATGGATTGCCCGGCGGCGCCGTTCTCTTGGCCGAGCTTGCGCAGATTTCCGAGACGGTTGGTCGCCACTTTGACGCGCTGATCGAAGCCTATGCACCGACCGGCGCGGTAGCGGTGGAGGCCAAACCGCTGGCCAGCGAGCTTGCGGCGCTGGGCTTCACCGATCCAGCCGCGCTCGCAGTGCGGATCGAAGGCTGGGAAAACGGCCAACTGCGCGCGCTGCGCAGCGCGGAGGCGCGCGCCGCATTTGCCCGGGTGCGCGGGCAACTGCTGGGCGCGCTGGCCCGCGCGCCCGATCCGGAGCGCGCGCTGATCCGCTGGGAGCAATTGCTGGCCGGGTTGCCCTCTGCGATCAATGTGTTCCGCTTGTTGGAAGCGCGCCCGGGCCTGCTCGCGTTGGTCATGCGTGTGCTGGCGCATGCCCCCGCACTGGCCGACGATTTGGCGCGTCGCAGCGACTTGCTTGATACACTGATCGACAGTTCGGCATTCGATTTGCCCGGCACCACCGAAGAAATAGCCGCCAGCCTGCGCGCCGCCGAGCAGGGCGACGATTACCAATGCCTGCTTGATGGCGTCCGCCGGAAAGTTGGCGAACTGCGCTTCGCGTTGGGCGTCCAGCTTATCGAAGGGCCGCGCGATCCGCTCGATGTTGCCGCCGCGCTATCGCGTGTGGCCGAAGCCGCCATCGCGGTGCTCACCGATGCCACCGTCGCGGAGTTTGAGCGGGTGCATGGGCAATTATCCGGGAGCCGCTTGTTGATCCTCGGCCTTGGCAGGCTGGGCGGCGCGGCGCTCACGCATGCCTCTGACCTCGATCTGATATTCCTGTTCAGCGGCGATCATGCCGGGGAATCGGATGGTCCAAGGCCGCTGGGCGGCACGCTTTACTACAACCGCTTGGCGCAGCGCGTGATCGCGGCGCTTTCGGTGCCGACGGCGGCAGGCGCGCTGTTCGAGGTTGATGTGCGGCTGCGCCCGTCCGGCACACAAGGGCCCATCGCGGTCAGCCTCGATAGTTTTGCGCGCTATCAGCATGAAGATGCTTGGACTTGGGAGCACATGGCGCTGTGCCGCGCTCGCCCGCTATATGGCACCGCGCCAGACCGCGCCGAGCTTGCCGGGATCATGGCCGCGGTTCTGCAAACCCCGCGCGATCCGGGGAAGCTGCGCGAAGATGCCTTGTCGATGCGCGCGGAAATGGCGCTCCATAAACCGGCCAAGGGGCCGCTTGATGTGAAGCTGGCGCGCGGTGGGCTGGTCGATCTCGAGTTCATGGTTCACTATCTCCAGCTGAGCACGCGGAGCGCGTTTGATCCGCACCTTGGCCTTGCAATATCGGCGCTCTCTAGGGTGGGGCTGTTGGCGCAGGAGGTTCGAGAGGCGCACAACCTGCTGACCCGATTGCTCGTAGCAGTGCGGCTGGTTGCCCCCGACAACCTCTTCCCGCCCGTCCCCAGCCGTGGCATCGTTGCTGGAGCATGCGGGTTGCCCAACTGGGAAACCTTGCTGACTGCTATTGAGGCGGCGCGGCGCACAGTTGCGGCGAATTGGTTGATCGTTTTTGAAGAAGAGCTGGAGCTGACAGAATGAGCGAGACAATTGGCATCGGCAGCGCGCTGCCCGACATTGCGATGACCGCCCCGGATGGCGCCGCGATAAAGCCATCCGATTTTGCCGGGCAAAAACTGGTCCTGTTCTTCTATCCCAAAGATGACACCCCCGGCTGCACCACCGAAAACATCGATTTCTCCGCGCTGGCCCCGCAGTTTGCTGCAGCCGGCACCGCGCTGCTCGGCGTGAGCAAAGATCCGCCGAAGAAGCACGCAAAGTTTATCGAAAAGCACGCGCTGATCGCCCCGCTGGCCAGCGACGCCGAAGAGGGCGGCCTGTCCGATGCGCTGGGCGTGTGGTGCGAAAAGTCGATGTATGGCCGCGCCTACATGGGCATGGAGCGCACAACCTATCTGATTGGCGCCGATGGCAAAATCGCGCGTATCTGGAACAAAGTGAAAGTGAAGGGTCACGCGGCAGAGGTGCTCGCCGCGGCCAGCGCGATCTGATCCGTGATTGAGCAAACCAGCGTGGCGGCGGCCATTCGCAGTGCGATGCTGACTGCGGATCCCGCCGCCAAAGTGAAAGCAACGCGAAAGCTGGCCCGTGATTGGTCAGCCGGTAAACTGGAATATTGTTTCGACGCGGCGATGCCCGAATCTCCGGCAAGGCCCGCCCTTCCAGTACTATTGGCCCCCACTGCCATGCCCAAGCGCGGCCGGGGCGGATCTGAGCGCGGGCGGGCCGCCTTGATCCATGCTCTGGCGCATATCGAGTTCTCGGCAATCGATCTTGCGCTGGATGCCGCAGGCAGGTTTGGCGCGGAGCGGGGATCAAGTTTCGTGAGCGATTGGCTGTCGGTCGCCGCCGACGAAGCCATGCATTTCTCGCTTTTGGCCCGCCGCCTTATAACATTGGGCAGCTTTTATGGCGCTCTGCCCGCGCACGATGGCTTATGGGATGCCGCGCGCGAGACCGCTCATGATGTCGCCGCGCGCCTCGCAATTGTGCCGATGGTGCTCGAAGCACGCGCATTGGATGTCACGCCTGTTATGATCGAGCGCTTCATCGGGGTGGGGGATCAGCGCAGCGCGCGCATCCTGCAACGAATCCTTGACGATGAGATCCGGCATGTTCGGTTTGGCACAAAACACTTTGCGAAAGTGTGCGAAGAACGCGGTGAATCGCCTGTGGAACTCTGGAAGAGCTTGATCACGAAACATTTTCGCGGCGCGCTTAAGCCGCCATTTAACGACTCGGCGCGTCGATCAGCCGGTTTATCGTACAAAATGATGACAGGGGTTGCTCACGGTTAACGCTTGAACTTAAAGCTTGTTCCAAGAAGTGGGTTGGGGGGATTCCAACCATTTGCGCGAGGTCGCCAAGGGCTTTTTGCAGGGTCGCTGCAACAAGTGATATGGTGCCTCAACTTGGAATAAGCCCGATGTTGCGAAGGCGCGGAATGAGCGTCAGCAAAATCGGACAGAAATGGGTTGGTCGGGTCATAATGCTGAATTTTAGAAATCTGCGAACTCTCCTAGCTGCTTTCACCGCAACCGTTTGTTTCGCCTCGGTGCCAGCCATGGCAAACAACGCTTCTTCAGCCGACATCGCCGCCCCGCTTCGCGCAGCCGAAGCTGCCCGAAACGGCACCACCGCGGCAAGCTCCGGTGACGAAGAGTTCCAGCAACTGTTCGCCAGTTGGAAGGCGCTTGAAGGCGGCCCAGCAGCGCTTGCATCTTCGCGCAGCAGCCGAGTTTCGATCCCCTCGCTTGTCCCGATCACAGCAAATCGCGCCATGAGCAGCAGCTTTGGCCTGCGGGTTCATCCGGTGCTTGGCGGCATGCGCATGCACAAAGGAATTGATTTGCCAGCCCCAACGGGAACACCAATTCATGCGACCGCTGATGGTATCGTTGGCAAAGCAAATTGGTTTGGCGGTTATGGTCTCTGTGTAGAGCTTGAGCACGGCGCCAATATGGAAACCCGTTATGGCCATATGTCGCGCATTGCAGTCGCCGAAGGGCAATCAGTGCGTAAGGGTGATGTGATTGGTTACGTCGGCTCAACTGGCCGTTCAACCGGATCGCATCTTCACTACGAGGTGCGTATCGCTGGCGAGGCGGTAAACCCTATTCCTTACATGCAAGCTCGCGCAGAGAGCGTTACGCTCGCGAGCAATTGACCTCTTTGGCAAATGCCCCAGCGGGTTTTTGCTGTAGTGCCAGATAAGCCATCGAGCGAATTTTGGGGTGAATGATAAAGAAGCGGCGGCGACGCCGCTTTTTTCTTGCCTAAATTCGTGCCGTTGTCGGCGATTCCAGTTGCACGGCTTAATCGGCCGGTTAAACTCTTATCGCAAGCGGACTGTGATCCGTGAAGTGGAGAGGCCGCGCATGCAATATCATCCCAGTTTTCACGCGCAAACATGGCCTGATCGGCCCGCTGTGATTATGACCGGCAGCGGCGAAATCATGACGTACCGCGAGCTTGACGCGATGAGCAACCGCTTCGCGCATCTGCTCCGTTCACGCGGGCTCGAGATCGGCGACACGGTTGCGCTGTGTTTTGAAAACCATCCGGTATTCTTTGCGCTCTGCTGGGGCGCGCAGCGTGCTGGACTTGTTTATGTTGCCATATCAAGCCGCCTTGCGCCGCCCGAAGTCGCCTATATCGCGCAAGACAGCGGCGCTGGGCTGCTGGTTGGCTCAGGCTTGCTCGCCCCTTTGCTGGATCAGGTTGCGGCGCTGGCATCTGGCGTTCCGCAATTGCGCCTTGGCGGGCAAGGCGACCACGATTTGGCCGCAGCGCTCGCCGCAATGCCCGCCACGCCCATCGCCGATGAACGCGCCGGATGCGACATGCTCTATTCTTCGGGCACCACCGGCAAGCCCAAGGGCGTGCGCATGCCCTTGCCAGAGGAACCTGCGATTGGCGATTCGCCGTCGCTCGTTAATCTCACAATCGGGGTCTTCGGGTTTTCATCTGACACCGTCTATCTGTCGCCTGCGCCGCTCTATCACGCAGCCCCGCTGCGCTGGTCGATGGGTGTTCAGCGACTGGGCGGCACTGTCATCTGCATGGAAAAATTTGATCCAGAAAAAGCGCTCGAAGCGATTGAACGCTACAAGATCACCGCCAGTCAATGGGTTCCCA
>JBBRXQ010000113.1:0-7155 GCA_038238515.1 Sphingomonadales bacterium
GCCGATGTGCATGCGCCGCTGTTGATCATTGCTGGCACTGCCGACCGCACGGTGGGGTATGAACCCGGCCCGGCCTCGATCTTTGCCAGTGCCACGGGGGCAGACCGCTATCTGCTGTCGTTTCAAGGCGCGGGCCATGCGATTGGCACAAACCCACCGCCCGCCCAGATGCGCGGCAATTTATGGAATTTCGATTGGTTTGAAGACCGCGTGTGGCGCAAGGAGCGCGTGAATAGCATCGCGATTCATTTCATCACCGCGTTTCTGGATGCGAAACTAAAGGGCGTCGCGAGCAAGCTGGCTTATCTGGAGGTGCCCTACGAAAGCTCAGACGGTGCTAGCTGGAAGGGCGAATCCAGCGGCTATGCGGCGGTGAGCCAAGGCGGCGACAATCCGACTTGGAAGGGCTTTGTGAAGGATCACCAAGACGGATTGCTGCTGCGCCATTTGGCACCGGCGCCCTGAAAGCCGCCTAGATTTCGGTCAGCTCTGGAGGCTGAGCAGCACCATTAGGTGCGGCGCGGCTGAAATGGCGGATGATCCAATCGCGCAGCATATAGATGGCTGGATCGGCGAGATCTTCTGCGTGTGTCTTGAGGTAGTATCCGAATCCGTCGCCAGAAATTCGATCAAACGGCATGACCAATTCGCCCTTGGCAATTTCTTGGGCAAACATATCAATATCGGCCAGTACGACGCCCGACGCGCCCATCGCATAGCGCACCGCCGAGAAGGCGGTGTCGAAGGCCAACCCATCGTTGGTATCAACCGCCAAACGCTGCTGATCAGCATAGCTGCTCCATAGCAGCCCGCGCGGCTCGCCCTCCAGCTTGACGTGGAGCAGTTCGTTCGCTTGCAGAAACTGCTCGAAACTTTTGCCTTTGTGCGCCTCAGCAGTGGCAGGAGAACATAGCGGGGCAACGCGCACCATCCAGAGCAGATCGGCGACCTTGTCATCGACATTGGGACGATCAAACACGATTGCCATATCGACATTGGTCTTTGGCTCGCCAGTGACGTTTGAGGAGATCACATCGATGCGAACTTCGGGATGTTCCGTATGAAAATCACGGATCAGCAGCAGCGCGTTTTGGTAAAGCAGCGAGGGCGGAATGTGCAGCCGGAGCGGGCGGCTCTCCAGATCCTTGTTGCGGATAGTGTTGATCGTCTGCTCCATCCGATCAAGGCATTTGCCGACGACCGGGAGCAAGATCGCGCCCGCAGGGGTGAGTTTAAGACCGGTTGGTCCGCGTTCGAACAGCGGTTTTCCGACGAGGTCCTCAAGGCTGCTGACATGGCGGCTCATCGCGCTTTGCGATACTGTGAGTGCAGCAGCGCCGCCGGTAAAGCTCATGTGGCTGCCCACGGCTTCAAACGCGCGCAAAGCGTTTAGCGGTAGCCAACGTCGGTTGATGAGGCGGTCGGTGGCTATCGCACAGTCTCCATCGATCAGAGCAATGTGCCCTTACCGTCGACGTACGTCAATCAGGACCAACTGCGGTATGCTCTTGCTCAAACATAAGAAGATATAATATAGATTTCAGCGGATAATTATGGAACGCAGTATGCAACTTCCCCCAGAGTTTGATTTCCATGCGCTTGAGGTTTTCGTCCTTACGGTCGATCTGGGAGGGATGACCGCAAGCGCGCAACAATTGCGGATCACCCAATCGGCGGTTTCGCAAACCATTGCGCGGTTGGAACATGGCATCGGCACGATCCTGTTTGACCGAGCGCTGCGGCCACTGGGGCTAACACCTGCGGGACGCGCGCTTTATGAGCGCGCGACGCGCCTGCTAACCAGCGCGCGCGCGGTGGTGGATGAAGTGCGCGAGGGCGCAAACCAGCCGATTGATAAAGTGACCGTTGGCATGTCGGAAACGTTCGCCATTCTGCTCACCGCCCCGCTGCTTGATAAGCTAGGGCCGAAGGTTGGACGCTGGCGGGTGCGATCAGGGATTTCGCTCAATCAGCAACAAGATTTTCTCGCGCGGCGCTGCGACATGCTGGTTACTGGCAGCAGCACGCTTGAAAAGCATGACGGAATTGAGCATCACGATGTTCTTGATGATCCGTTTTTGCTGGTGTTTCCCGCTGGCTATCGCGGCTCGGTGGACGATATCGAGGCTATCCGCGATCTTCCGTTCGTGCGCTATTCGCTCGATACTGGCATGGGGCAACGGGTTGAGAGCCAGTTGATGCGCATGCGGCTGAGGTTGCCCAATGTGATCGAAGTGGACAGCATTCATCAGCAGCTGAATTCGGTTGCGACTGGGATTGGTTGGAGCATCACCTCGCTGCTTTGCCTCGCCTCGATGCCAGCATTGATCCCTAGGTTGCGCGCCGAGCCATTGCCGCGCGCGCAATTTTCTCGGCGGATTCAGGTTGTGAGCCGTGCGGGCGAGCTGGGCGATCTGGCGACGCGCACCGCCGCGCTGGCGGGCACGGTAATTCGTGAGCAGAGCCTGCCACCGGTTTTGGAGCAGCTGCCGTGGGCGGAAGCGCTGATCGGCGGCGCATGACCGGACAAGGCGCGGCAATCCATAACCGTTACCGATATCATGGATAAATGTTGATCATGGGCTGATGGCTCGATCAAAACAGGATAGGCAGCGCGTCATGACCAGCTTTCCCGCGACAATGAAGGCCGTGCTGCTGACGGGCAATGGCGGCTTTGAAATGCTCGACATCCGCAGCGATGTGGTGGTGCCTGTGCCGGGACCGGGCGATGTGTTGATCCAGGTGGGCGCGGCGGGCGTTAACAACACCGATATCAACACGCGCACTGCGTGGTATTCCAAGGCCGTGATCGCCGCGACTGACGCTGGCGGCGGCGATGGGTTTGCCGGGGCGCGCACCGAAGATTCGGGCTGGACAGGCGGCTTGCCCCAATTCCCGCGCATTCAGGGCGCCGACGCATGCGGACGGATTGTCGCTGTGGGGCAGGGGGTGGACCCCGCGCGGATCGGCCAACGGGTGCTGGTCGAGCCAGTGTTTCGCGGGTCTAGCCGGTTTGAGGCGACGTATTTCGGCTCCGAAGTTGATGGCGGCTTTGCGCAATTTGCGCGGGCGCCCGCGCTTCATGCGCACCGCGTTGAGAGCACGTTGACCGACGCGGAATTGGCGTCGTTTCCGTGTGCCTATTCGGCTGCTGAAAACATGTTGACCCGCGCAGCTTTGGCAAAAGGGGAGCGCGTGCTGATCACCGGCGCTTCGGGCGGGGTTGGATCGGCGGCAGTGCAATTGGCGCAGCGGCGCGGCGCGGAGATCACCGCATTGGCCAGCGCGGATAAGGCGGAGGCGGTTTTGGCGCTGGGGGCTGCGCAGGTGTTGCCGCGCGATGCCGATCTGGAGGCGCTGTTTGGTCATGACCATTTTGACGTGGTGATCGATATTGTCGGTGGCGCGGGTTTTCCGATGCTACTTAGTGTTTTACGGCGCGGGGGGCGATATGCGGCGGCGGGGGCGATTTCGGGGCCGATTGTTGATCTGGACTTGCGCACGCTGTATCTCAAGGATTTGACCCTGCTGGGCTGCACAATCCTTGAGCCTCAAGTATTTCCCAACCTTGTTGGCTATATCGAGCGCGGTGAAATTCGTCCGCTGGTTTCGGCAACATGGCCGCTGGAGCAGATTGTTGAGGCGCAGCGCGCGTTTCTTGGCAAGCACCATGTCGGCAAAATCGTCCTCATCCCTTGAACGAAAGCGTTATCACATGAAAATCGGATTTATCGGCCTTGGCAATGTGGGCGGCAAGCTGGCCGGTAGCCTAATCCGCAACGGCCACGATGTTACCGTGCGCGATCTCAATGACGAGCTGATGGCTGAGTTTGTGGCGCGGGGCGCACATGCGGCGGACAGCCCGCGCGCCCTCGGCGAGGCGGTTGATGTGATCGTTACCTGCCTGCCATCGCCCGCCGCCAGCTCGGCCGTGGCCGAAGGGCCGGACGGATTTTTGCAGGTGATGCGCCCGGGGCAGGTTTGGCTTGAAATGAGCACGACCGATTATTCAGAGATAATCCGGCTTGGCGCGCTGGTGGAGGCGCGCGGCGCGCTGTTTATGGAATGCCCGGTTTCAGGCGGATGCCACCGCGCTGATACGGGCAACATCGCAATTTTTGCAGGCGGCCCGCGCGAAGGCTTTGACCGGGTGCTGCCGGTGCTGACCACGATGGGCCGGCGCATTTTGCACACAGGCGAACTGGGCACCGCATCTCAGCTGAAGGTGATGACCAACTATTTGTGCACCGTGCATCTTGTGGCGCTGGCCGAGGCGTTGACCGTGTGCAAGGCAGCAGGGCTGGATATGAACACGACGTATGAGGCGATCAAGATTTCATCGGGCAATAGCTTTGTGCATGAAACCGAGAGCCAGGTGATTCTCAATGGCAGCCGCGATATCAACTTTACGATGGATCTGGTTTCAAAGGACGTGGGCTTGTTTGATAAGATCGCGAACGAAAACCACGTTCCGGTTGAGCTTTCGCCGCTAATCGTGCGCATCTTCAAGGAAGGCGAAGCGGCCTATGGCCCGCGCGAATTTTCGCCCAATGTGATCCGGCGCTACGAAGAACCGCTGGGCATCAAGGTGCTGGGGACGGGATTTCCCAGCGAGATGGTTGACGATGAGCCCGAAGAGCAGGGCTACGAAGTAGTGCCGCGCCGCTAAGTCGCCGTTTCGCGAGAGGCGGCGCGGATCATCGCCGCGCCCTTTTCGGCGACCATCACGGTTGGCGCGTTGACATTGCCCGAGGTGACGGCGGGGAAGATTGAGGCATCGATCACGCGCAGGCCCGCGATGCCATGAACGCGAAGCTGTTGATCGACCACGCTGCGCGCAGGGTCTGCGCCCATCATGCAGGTCGAGGTGGGGTGATAGACCGTGTCGGCGCGGGCGCGGAAGTCTTCGAGCAAGGCGTCTTCATCGGCGAGTGCGGGGCCGGGGACGAGTTCTTCGGTGATGACTTCGGCCAGCGGGCGACTTTGCGCGATGCGGCGGAGCAAGCGAACGCCAGCGCGGGCTTCGTCCACATCGTGCTCTGTGGCCAGATAGTTGGGATAAATCGCTGGTTTATCGAAGGGATCGGCTGACGCAATTTGCAGATGGCCCCGGCTGGTTGGTCGGCAGCTGTTAAACGACAGCAAGAACGCCGGGAATGGATCGGGATTGAGCAGCCGCCGCGAGGCCAATGGGGTCTTTGTGTAGCTCACCGGGCTGAAATAGAGCTGCAAGTTAGGGCGCGGTTGCTCGGGCGAGGAGCGCACAAAGCCGCCCGCCTGATTAACGCTCATCGAAAGCGGCCCGTGCCGGTTGAACAAGTAATGCAGCGCGGCCCATAATTTGCCGCGAAAGGGGCCGAGCTCGTTGTTCAAGGTGGGCACCGAGGTGCGGTAGAAATAGCTGACCGCGAGGTGGTCTTGCAGATTTTGCCCGACCGATGCGTTGTGGTGCACCACCGCGATTCCATGTTTGCGCAAGGTTTCTCCGTCGCCAATGCCCGAATGCTGTAACAAGTGCGGCGAGCCAATTGCGCCCGCGCACAAGATCACTTCGCGGCGGGCGCGGATTGTCTTCTCACGCTTACCCTGGCGGTAAACAACGCCCACCGCGCGCCCGTTTTCAATGAGCACCCGCGTGGCCTGCGTGTGCTTCATGAGCGCCAGATTGGCGCGTCGGCGCGCGGGCCACAGATAAGCATTGGCCGTGGAGGCACGCCAACCGCCGCGCGTGTTGATCTGATAAATGCCAAAGCCTTCGCCCGCTGGCCCGTTGAAATCGCGCGTTTCGGGGAAGCCCATTTCGCGCCCAGTGCTCAAAAACCAATCGCACAGCGGATGAACGTAGCGGCTGATATCGGTGACGTGCTGCGGCCCGCCCCGGCCATGGCGGTCGCTGGGGCCAAGATCATGATCCTCGGTGCGGATGAAATAGGGCAACACATCGTCCCAGCCCCAACCCAGATTGCCCGCAGCGCGCCAATCTTCAAAGTCATGTGGAAACCCACGCACGTGGACCATGGCGTTGATCGATCCTGAGCCGCCGATCACTTTGCCGCGCGGCCAATAGCTGCTGCGCCCGCCCAGCGCGGCGATTGGCTGGGTGTCGAACATCCAATTAATCTTTGGATTGAAAAACGTGCGGCCATAGCCGATTGGTAGCTGGATCCAGATCGACATATCCGAGCCGCCTGCTTCGAGCAGCGCGACTTTGGTTTGCGGATCCTCGGACAAGCGGGTTGCCACCACGCAGCCAGCCGTGCCCGCGCCAACGATGACGTAATCGGCTTCTTCAACTTGCATGGATTGCCTCAGTAAACCGGGTGCTGGGTCATTTCGAGATGTAGCATGGTGCCCGTGTAAGGGTTTGCGCGCGCGACATCTTCGTTAAGCTCGACGCCAAGGCCGGGCGCGGTGGGCGGGATCACATGACCATGCTCGAACTGCATCGGCGCTTTCAGGATTTCGGTGTGAAAACCGCCCCATTGCTCGATGCTTTCAAGGATCAGGAAGTTGGGCGAACATGTGGCGAGCTGAACATTGGCCGCACCGACCACGGGGCCGCAATAGAGATGCGGCGCGATCTGGATATGGCGCGCCTCGGCCATTCCAGCGATCTTCTTAGCCTCAAGCAGACCGCCGACGCGTCCTAGGTTCATCTGAAGTATCGCGGCGCTGCCCGCCTCAATCAGTCGTGCGAAATCATATTTGGTGGTGAGGCGCTCGCCCGTGGCGATCGGGATGCTGGTCGCGCGCGCAACTTTGGCCATTTCCTCTGGCGCGTCGGGGGGAACAGGCTCTTCCAGCCATAGCGGATCGTATGGTTCAAGCCGCTTTGCAAGGCGGATCGCACCGGCAGCGGTCATCTGGCCGTGCGTGCCGAACAGCAGATCGGCCTTGGTGCCGACAGCTTCGCGCAAGGTGCGCGCGAAACGTTCGCTGAGTTCGAGTGCTTCGAGCGAGAGTTGGCGGCCATCGAAGGCGGTGTAAGGCCCGGCGGGGTCGAATTTGAGAGCGGTGAAGCCCATGTCCAGATACTCCGCAGCGCGGTTCGCGGCGAGATCGGGATCATGATAGACATCGCTTTGATCACCGGGCCGGGGATAAATGTAGGTGTAAGACCGCAAGCGCTCGTGAACTTGGCCGCCGAGCAGCTTA
>JBBRXQ010000114.1:0-7137 GCA_038238515.1 Sphingomonadales bacterium
AGCAATGCCGATTGGACCCGCGCCACTGAAGGCCCCGAAGGCGATGCGCGCGAGGTGTTTTACAAGCAGGTGCAGGCGATCATCGACGCTGGCGGATAAGGGCGGGGGGGTGAGTGCTGGGGGGTGAGTAGCGGCCCGTTATTCCAGCGGTTTTCCGCGCGAGCGGATGACGTGGTCGTTCAAAGCGTGTTGGTTGCTTGTCTTGAGCGCCATAAACTCGTGATGTTTCGACACAAAACAAAGCCGCGCACGCTTGAGACGTGCGCGGCCCAGTTTTTAGGCGTGGCTGCGATTAGCCGCAGCAGGGCAGGCCGCAGCATGCGCCGAGCGCACAACAGGCAGCGGCAACCGCGCCGGGAGCAGAGGCATAGGCCGAGGATGCCGTGAAAGCGAGCGCGACGCATGCGATTTTTGCAATACGAATCATAAAGTTAATCCTAAACATGGGAGCTAAAACGGTTTCGATGATGTGCGTGCCTGCATTCGCGGTGGCGGCAGTTCTGGGGTACTGTTGAAAGCGCCAATAAACGGGGTGCGCGATGCGGGCTGATTAGGACGCGCGGCGTGGGTCTGCGGGAAATTCATCACCGCCGGGATGATCGCGGGCACGCAAAAGACGCATGCGGTGCAGTGGTTGGCGGCTGCATCAGGGCAACAAGATTTATCATCAGCGCATCCAGCGTGGCCGTCTTGCGCCGCAGAGTTTGTGACGAAAGAGGCAGCAACAGACGCCGGAACCATGCCCGCAAACAAGAGCATCGAGGCGATAAAAAGCACCAATCCTCTCGCTGCTAGGTTTTTCTGCTTTGCCATAATCTTTTCGTAGTACGACCAAATTGCTCTTTAGGTTACTCAGAAGCTCAAATAAGTCCGTACCTGATTTGGATTGCCATGGCACGGGCAGCCGCCTTTCCGCGGCCCACTACTCGAGCGGTTTTCCGCGCGAGCGGATGACGTAGTATTTGGTGTAGCCTTTGGTATCCCACGTGCCTCGCCATTCGGCTGGGACCGTTACTGCGTCGCCGGGGCCGAGCGTCGTGACTTTGCCGTCGATTGAGGTGAGCGTGACGCTGCCGGTGACGAAGAGCATGAATTCATCGACGCCGTAGTCCTTGTCCTTAAACTCCTCATGCGATGGACCAGCCTTGTACATGCCGCTCTCAAAGAGTTTGTCGGCGGTCATTACGGTGATGACATCGCGGGTCTGCTTTGCGCCTTCCCCGGAGACGACCACCTCTTTGCGATTAAAGATCGCGCCTTTGGCTTCGGCGGCGGGAATTTTTGCTGGGTGAACCACTTGCGCGGAAGCTGCTGCGGTTGTTGTCGCCAAGCCCAGGGCAATCCACAAAGTCAGCTTCATCGTTGTTCTTCCCTTTTTGAGCGCTTGGTCCTGTGCCGCCAAAGTATGTTGCGCGCGATGGAAAATGCAAGCGTTTTACGCCGGTGCCAACGCTGCTGTGACGGCGGCTTCGGCGTGGAGCTGGGCGGTGTCAAACATTGGAACCGGGCTGTCTTCTGGCCCCACCAGCAGCATGATCTCGGTGCAGCCGAGCACGATTGCCTGCGCACCGCGCGCGGCGAGGCGGGCGATCACGCCGCGATAGGCCTCACGCGAGGCGGGTTCGATCCGGCCCGCGACGAGCTCGTCATAGATCACGCGGTGTACAGTGGCGCGGTCTTCGGCTTCGGGAACGATTACTTCGAGACTGTGATGTTCGGCAAGGTAGCCCCGGTAGAAATCCTGCTCCATTGTGAAGGCGGTGCCGAGTAGGCCGACTTTGCGCAGGCCCGCCGCCGTGATCGCTTGCCCGGCGGGGCCCGCAATGTGAAGCAGCGGGATGGCGACGGCGGCGGCGACGTCGCTGGCCATCAGGTGCATCGTGTTCGTACAGATCAGCAGCATCTCCGCGCCCGCCGTCTCCAGCGTTTGCGCGGCCTTGACCATGCGCGCGGTGAGCGCGCCCCATTCGCCAGCATTCTGCAAAGCGGCGATCTCGGAAAAGTCGAACGAATAGAGCAAGCACCGCGCCGAGGCGGTAGGGCCGCGCGCATCGCGCACGCGCTGGTTGATAATGCGATAGTATTCAGCCGAGCTTTCCCAGCTCATGCCGCCGATGAGGCCGATTATTTTCATGAGGATAGTTCGTCGTCAGCCATGCGATGCTGCCCGGAAAACCCCGACGCGATTTGCTCCAACGCAATACCCGCCAGATTTTGTGCGCGGCCTGTTTGGCGCACGCGGACGCGCGCGAAGGCGGCGGTGCGCGCGGTGAATTCCTGATGATAGGCGTGGTAATCCGCATTAAATTTAGCAGAGCCGCTGGCTTGGCCGATGACAAAGGCGGAATCGCCGAGCAGGACGATATCGCTGGCGCCCAGCATTTCGGCCACTTCTAGCGCATGCAAAAGCGCGCGCCATTCGGCGTCGGTGTTGGTGCCGTGGCCGATGGCGGGGCGGTGGTGCGTGATGCCGCGCGCGACCACGGCGGTTTGCATTGCGCCCGGATTGGGGCGGCAGCCGCCATCGAACCACAGCTTGAGCGCTTTGTCGGCCATTTAGCCCAGCAGCAATGCGCGGGTGGCGGCGCAGATATCGGGCTGGCGCATCAGGCTTTCGCCAACGAGGAAGGTGCGGACGTGGGCGGCGAGGCGCGCCAGATCGGCGTGGCTGTTGATGCCGCTTTCGCTGACCAGCAGCGCGCCTTCGGGGGCGAGCGGGGCGAGGCGTTCGGTCGCGGAGATATCGGTGACGAAGCGCTTGAGATCGCGGTTGTTGACCCCGATCAGCCGCGATTTGAGGCGCGCGGCGCGTTCCATCTCGGCCTCATCGTGCACCTCGATCAGCACATCCATGCTTTGTTCGATGGCGGCGGCCTCGATCTCGGCCATTGCACCATCATCGAGCGCGGCGACGATGATCAGGATTGCGTCGGCCCCGATGGCGCGGGCTTCGGCCACCTGCCACGGATCGACCATGAAATCCTTGCGCAGCGCGGGCAGCGCGCAGGCAGCGCGGGCGGCGATGAAATAGTCCTCGTGGCCCTGAAAATAGGGCGCATCGGTGAGCACCGAAAGGCAGGTCGCGCCGCCTTGTTCATAAGCGCGGGCATGATCGGCAGGCTGGAAATCAGCGCGGATCAGGCCTTTGGAAGGGCTGGCCTTTTTGATTTCAGCGATCAGTGCAAAGCCGGTGGCGGCCTTGGCGCGCAGCGCGGCTTCAAACCCGCGCGGCGCAGTGTGCTCCTGCGCGCGCGCGGCGAGATCCGCGAGCGAGAGTACCGCCTTGCGCGCGGTAACTTCGTTGCGCTTGGTCGCGCAGATTTCTGTGAGCTTGTCGGTCATCTGAGTGTCGCGATCCAGCAGTTCAGCAGAGTGTTGGCAAGCCCTTTGTCGATTGCCTCGGCGGCTTCTTCCACGCCGTCATGCCAGTCTGACACTTCGCCCGCCACGATCAGCGCGGCGGCGGCGTTGAGCAAGACGGCATCGCGATAGGCTCCGGGTGCGCCCAACAGCATCGCGCGCAGGGCGGCGGCATTGTAGATTGCATCGCCGCCGCGAATGGCCGCGACTGGGGCGGTGGGCAACCCGACATCGGCGGGACCGAGGCGGCGCATCAGCAGGGTTTCGCCGCGCACTTCGGCCAATTCGTTGCCACCTGCAAGGCTCAGTTCGTCAAGGCCTTCATCGCCCGAAACGACCAGCGCATGATCGGTGCCCAGCCGCCGCATGGCATCGGCATAGATCGGCACATAGGCCGGGCGCGCGATGCCGATCAGCTGGCGGCGGACGCGCGCGGGATTGGCGAGCGGGCCCATCAGGTTGAAGATCGTGCGGCGGCCAATGCTCTTTCGAATGGGCATGATGCGCGCCATTGATGGATGATGCCGCGCGGCAAACAGGAAACAGATGCCCAGATCGGCCAATGTGGCCTCCGCCGTTTCGACCGCGCGATCCAAATTGAGCCCAAGCGCTTCGAGCGTATCGGCCGCCCCCGCTTTTGAGCTGGCGGCGCGGTTGCCGTGTTTGGCCACGGGCACGCCGCAGGCCGCGACGACGAGGCTTACGGCGGTGGAAACGTTGAGCGTGTGATGCCCGTCGCCGCCTGTGCCGCAGACATCGATGGCGTTTGCGGGAGCTTTGATGGGGATCATGCGGTCGCGCATCGCGCGCGCGGCTCCGGCGATTTCGCTGGCGGTTTCGCCCCTGTCGGCCAGCGCGATCAGGAACGCGGTGGTGGCCTCATCGCTTGCTTTGCCATCGAGCAGCGCGCCAAATGCAGCTTCGGCTTCCGCTTCATCCAGCGGCTGCGCGGTAACGGCGGGCAGAACGCTCATGCCGCGAGGTGGGCGGGCATCCGGGCCGCGATCCCGCACATTGCGAGGAAATTGGCGAGCAGCGCGTGGCCGTGTTCGGTGGCGATGCTTTCGGGATGAAACTGGACGCCGTGGATCGGCAGTGAAGTGTGGCGAAATCCCATTGCATGTGCATCGTCCGATGTGCCGTTGATCACCAGCGTATCGGGCACATTTTCCACGACCAAGCTGTGATACCGCGTGGCGGTGAAGGGCGAAGGGAGCCCTGCAAACAGCCCCGAACCATCGTGCGTAACGGGCGAAGTCTTGCCATGCATCAGCCCGCCGCGCACCACTTTGCCGCCAAAATACTGGCCGATCGCCTGATGGCCAAGGCACACGCCAAGCAGCGGCACACCCGCATCCGCCGCCGCACCCACCAGATCGAGGCTGATCCCGGCCTCGTTGGGGGTGCATGGCCCGGGCGAAATGAGCAGCCCTTGCGCGCCCGTGGCAATCGCTTGGGCGGCGGTCATGGCATCATTGCGCACAACCTTCACCTCCGCGCCCATTTCCATGAGATAGTGGACAAGGTTCCAGGTGAAGCTGTCGTAATTGTCGATGACGAGGATCATGGGGTTATTGTCCAAACTTTGGCTGGCTGGCCACGCGCACTGCTTCGCGCGCGGCGGCGAAGAGCGCGCCTGCTTTGGCTTCGCATTCGCGTTGTTCGTATTCGGGGTTGCTGTCGGCCACGATGCCTGCGCCCGCCTGCACGTGGAGCACGCCGTCCTTGAGGACGCCGGTGCGCAGGACGATGCAGCTGTCGACCGAGCCATCGGGGGCGAAATAGCCGACACCGCCTGCGTAAGCGCCGCGCGTTTCGGGCTCTAGTTCGGCGATGATCTGGCAGGCGCGCACTTTGGGGGCGCCGCTGACGGTGCCGGCGGGGAAGCCTGCGAACAGCGCATCGACGCTGTCGGCGCGCGCAGTGTCTAGCTGGCCGACCACATTTGAGACGATGTGCATCACGTGGCTATAGCGCTCGACGGTGTAGCTCTCGGTGACTTTGACCGTGCCCGCCTGCGCCACGCGGCCCACATCGTTGCGGCCCAGATCGAGCAGCATCAGGTGCTCGGCGCGCTCCTTGGGATCGGCGAGCAGCGCGGCTTCGTTGGCGCGGTCTTCATCGGGCGTGGCGCCGCGCGGGCGTGTGCCCGCGATAGGCCGGATCGTTACTTCGCCGTCGCGGATGCGCACGAGGATTTCGGGGCTTGAGCCGACCAACGCGAAGCCGGGCAGATCGAGGAAATAGAGGAACGGCGAGGGGTTTATGCGGCGCAGCGCGCGGTAAAGCGCGATCGGCGGCAGCGCGAAGGGCACGGTGAAACGCTGCGCGAGCACGACCTGAAAGATGTCGCCCGCCTCGATATAGTCCTTCGCGCGGCCAACCATCTGCGCATAATCGGCGGCGGGCATAACCGGGGTAAGCTCTGGCGCGGCGGCGGGCATGATCCGCGCTTCGGCCGGAAGCGGCCCAGCGAGGCGGCGCAGTGCTTCGTCGATACGTGTTGCGGCGCGCTCAACAAGATGTTCGGGCGCATTTTGATCGGGCCAAACGGGCGCAACCGCGATCAGTTCGTCTGACAGCCGATCAAACACCAGCAGCACGGTGGGGCGCGCAAACAGCATGTCGGGCAGCGCGAGCGCGCTTTCGGGCGCGCGGGGCAGGCGCTCGACCAAGCCGACGGTTTCATAGCCGAAATAGCCGACGAGGCAGGCGAGCGATTTTGGCAGACCATCGGGCACATCGATCTGGCACGCGTTTACCAGCGCGCGCAATTCGGCCAAGCTGTCGTTTGCGAGCGGCGCGAAAGCATCGGGGTTATGCTGCCAAGCGCGGTTGATCTCGGCGCGGTGGCCATACGCGCGGAACATCAGATCGGGATCGATCCCCAGCAAGCTATAGCGCCCGCGCACTTCGCCGCCTTGCACCGATTCGAGCAGGAAATCGCCGCGACCGGGCTGGATCAATTTCAGCGCCGCGCTCACCGGGGTTTCCGTATCCGCGAGCAATTTGCGCCAGATCAGCGCGGGCTTACCTTGGGCGAGCGCCTCTGCTGCTGCGGCCGAGTTTTCCGGGTGGGCCTCACCTTTCAACGTAGAATCAGCAACGCTTTTGATCACAAGTTACTGCCCGCCGATAAGCTGCGTGCGAACCGCGCGAATGGCGTTTTCGTTGCGCTTTACGCCAACTTCATCGCGCATGGCGGCGCGCAAGGCATAGGCATATTCCTCACCCGCAGCGCCGCCCAGTTCGGTGCGCGCTTGATCGATCACCGGATCATTAGGCGCGACCTGACCCGGCGTGATCTTGCGCAAGTTGACGATGAGCCAGCCTTGATTGCCGGGCGCTTCGAGCCGCTTTGCGGTGCCTTGGGCCATAGCGAACATCAGCGCGAGCGGCGCGGGCACGCGGCCCTGCATGCTGTTCACCTGCTCGCGTGACATGGTAACTTCGCGCGCTGGCTGGATTGGTGCGCCGATTGCTTTGAGCGCATCGGCCATCGAAGTGCCTTTGGCCATTGCGGTGATCAGTTTGTCGGCGGCTTGCTTGGCCGCGCCTTGGCCCTTGCTGCGCGCAAGATCAGCGGCCACCAGCGTGCGGATTTCGGCCAGCGGCGGGGGCGCGGCGGGGTTGATCCGCACGACATCGAAAATCGCCACACGTTTGCCGGGCAAAACTTCGGCAACTTGCGGTTCGCCTTCGCGCTCCATCGTGAACACGGTTTGCAGCAGCGGGGCAACATCGGGAGCAAGCGCGCCCGGCGGCTTGCCCGGAACC
>JBBRXQ010000115.1:0-7105 GCA_038238515.1 Sphingomonadales bacterium
CGAGGCCATCCGAACGCCCGGTGATGGCTTCTCCGGCCAAATAGGCAGCTCCGTGGCCGAACTTGGCCGCGCGCTGCAGCACGATCCGCGCCTCCAAGTACTGGTCAACCGCTTTGCCCGCCGCACGCTGGTGGGTGTAGCAACCCGTTATGGCGGACAGATTGTGCGGTTGGTATCCGAAACCGTGCGCCGCTGGGACGCGCGCACTGTGACCGACCGAATCGAAGGCGCGGTAGGCCGCGATTTGCAATTTATCCGTATCAACGGAACCGTGGTGGGCGGCCTTGTCGGCGTGGCCATCCATGCCGTTGATTTGTGGCTGTGAGCGAGCCCTTCATTCAGACAGCACGCCTCGATCTGTCGCAGCCAGTCGCCAGCGATCACGCGGCCTTGATGGAGCTAATGGCGTCTGACGCCGTGCGAAAGTTTCTTGGTGGCCATCCGACCGACGCAGCCGAAGAGTTCAACCGTCTTTGCCGCAACGCTGGATCATGGATGCTGTATGGCTATGGCACTTTCATCGTCCGTGCGCGCGAAACCAGCGAAGTGCTCGGCATTTGTGGGGTGTTTCATTCATGGCGCATATTCGGCAAGGGGATGAGCGACACCCCCGAAATCGGCTGGATTTTCGCCGAACAGGCGTGGGGCAGGGGCATCGCCACCGAAGCGGCGCAAGCGTCGCTCGCGTGGTTTGATCTCGAGCATGGGCAGCGCAGGGTTGGCTGCATGATCGACGCCCCAAATCTAGCTTCGCTCAAAGTAGCTGCAAAGCTTGGCTTTGCGCGCTACGATACGCACGTCCAGGGGGATGGTCCGGTGATCCTGCTGGAAAGAGCTTAGCGGCGGCTGCGCTGCGGAGTTGCAACTGGAGTTTGATGAATTAAGGATTACGCACCCCTTGCTCCCCCGCGAAGGCGGGGGGCTTCGCGGGGGACATGCGCTAAATATCCTGCCTGTGGCCCCTGTCTTCGCGGGGGAGCGAGGGGTGCGCAATTTACGTTCAACGCATCACGCTCTAGTGATGCACGCCAGACTTTGCGTTATCGAGGAACACGGCAATTTGCGCGATCCCGCTTTCGATGAGCGCGCTGTCACGCTCATTGGCGGCTTGTTCAAGAGTAGCGGCAATGTCGGTAAGCTCGGCAAAGCCAAACATGCCGGCAGCGCCGCGCATCTGGTGGCTTAGGTTTGACAATGACTGCCAAGCGCTCCGGCCAAGATCAACCTGCATACTGACGAGGTTGGTGCGGCAACGCTCAAGGAAAAGCTGGCTTCTGGCAGTCTGCCGCGCGGAAAGTGCGGGGGTCGGCATTACTGGCATGCCGTCTGGCGCTGGATAAGATTGCGCCAGCCCGCAACAATCGAGAATGGCGCGCAACAGCACCGCCTCCTTGATCGGTTTGGTCAGGAATGCAGTGCATCCTGCGGCAAGGCACATTTCCCGATCCCCTTTCAGCGCAGAAGCGGTCAGCGCAATGATGGGCGTGGTGCCAAAGGCGTTGGCAGTCTCCCAAGCCCGGATCGTGCGGGTTGCGGTTAGTCCGTCCATCACCGGCATCTGCCGGTCCATCAGCACCAGATCGTAGCGCCCCGCTGCAACCATGTCGCATGCCAATGCTCCGGTTTCCGCGATTTCGACGGTGTATGGCGTATCCTCAAGATAGGCGAGGATGATGGTACGATTGTCGGGCGAATCTTCGGCCAGCAGGATGCGCAGCGGCCGTAGTGGTTCGGTTATCTCTGACCCAACAGGTTCGTCAATGACAATCTGATCAATGCGTACAACGCAAAACGGAGCCACAAACGCGAAAACACTGCCTTGGCCCACTGTGCTTTCAACCGTGATCTGGCCGCCCATTAATTCTACTAGCTGGCGGCAGATCGTCAGCCCCAGACCCGATCCACCAAACCGCCGCGTCATTGAGGTATCAGCTTGGGTAAAGCGCTCAAAAACATGGGCGAGTTTTTCTTCCGCAATTCCAATACCGCTGTCGGTTACAGTAAACTGGAGCGATGTCGTTTCGGATGAACCCGGCGGGCTGCTTTCATTTGATGCACCGATCAACGGTCTGACGAAGAGCGTAACGCCGCCGCTCTCGGTGAATTTAATTGCGTTGCCGATCAAGTTCAACAGAACCTGACGCAATCTAGTTGGATCGCCCAGCAATTTGACAGGAACGGTGTCGGTAACGACTACGCTCAGCGTCAGGCCCTTTTCTTGTGCGCGCGGGCCAACCATCTCGACAACTTTTTCAAGATGACCCTTAAGCGAGAATTCCGTTTTCTCAAGTTCGAGTTGCGAAGCCTCAACTTTGGAAAGATCAAGGATATCGTTGATCAGATTGAGCAGGTTATCGCCAGCGCGGCGGAAAATTTGGACATATTTATCCTGCTCGTCGGTTAAGCTAGTTTTGGCCAGCAGATCGGCGATGCCCATGATTGAATTCATCGGCGTGCGAATCTCATGGCTCATGCTGGCAAGAAAGTCTGATTTGGTCCTGCTGGCGCTTTCGGCGTCAGACTTGGCTTGCTTCAGCTCTGCCTCAACCAGCTTGCGCTCGGTGATGTCACGCGCGGCGGCAAACACGCCCTGAAGATTGCGCCCGCGATCGTAAAACGTGGTGGCATTATATGAAACTACGGTTTCCGTGCCATCAAGCGCGCGCGCGGTCAGTTCGTAATCGGTCACCTTTTTCTCGGCGAGCACGAGCTTGATGCCTGCCGCAGCGCGTTTGGGATCGGTAAAAAAGTCCTTGAACGGCGCACCGATCAGTTCGTCACGGGTGCATCCGGTGAGCGCTTCCATCTGCTTGTTGACGTCGGAGATGATCCCCGAAGGATCAGTTGTCATCAGTGCATCGATATTTGATTCGATCAAGGAGCGCGTGTAAAATTGCTGATCGCGCAGGCGCTGGTCGAGCTTGGCCTGATCCGCCTCAACCAGTTTGCGCGCGGTATTATCCGTGCCGATTAGGAGATAGCCGATGATCGAGTTATCACCATCGCGCAGCGCGGTGACCGAGACCACCGCCGGAAAACGGCTGCCATCCTTGCGGATGTAGGTCAGCTCATAGATATCTTCGATTTCGCGTGATGCCTTGAACACCAGCGCTTCGAAGCCGGGGGAGATCGGGGTAGAGAGTTCCTGGCTCAATGCCGTTGCGCGCTCGATTAATTCGACCGGGTCGGAGATGTCGGCGGGAGTGATCTTGTTGAGCACTTCGGCGGCGCTGTAGCCGAGCATGCGTTCCGCGCCGATGTTGAAAATCTGGATCACTCCCCGCGCGTCGGTCGCGATGCTGGAAAAATTGGCGCTATTCAAAATTGCGCTTTGCAGCGCACCGGCTTTGAGCAAGACGTCATCGGCGCGGTGCGCAACCTGTTCGTCTTTTTCAATGCCAATCATGTTGCTGGGTAGTCCACCGCAAGGCTGATCGCCTGGCTCAAGCCAGATTGGTTGTATGGCTTGGCCAGCATGATCGCGTTTGGCCTGATTGCCGCTATGGCCGCGATGTTACCGCTCACCAATATGTGGGGTATATAACGCTCACGGATAATAGCATCGATCGCAGCGATCCCGCACCCCATGGCCAGTTGTTTGTCGACGATCATAAGACAGGGCTTCAGGCGCTGTGCAGCCTTAATCAAACCTTCCTCGGTGATTTCGATGCCGCAGACGGAATGTCCCAGGCAAACAAGAACTTCTGCGAGAAGTTCGCTGATTAAATCGTCGTCTTCCGCAACCAGTATGCGCAATGACTTCATTATTGACTTGGCCCCTTAGCGCTATTTGAACTTTCGCGGATACGATTGCGGTTTGCCGCGCGAAACCCTCGGAAACTACGCAGACCTTAAGCCGGGTAACACCTGATAATGTTAATTCGCCAAGCTGCGGGTGCGCGGATATGTGTCTGTGCACTCGCTAACACTACGAAAAGGGCCGGAAGGTCTCCCCTCCGGCCCCGATCTGTTTTGCCGGTCTGTGGGTCCCCACATGCGCAGGGGCCTCAGGCCTTGGTGCTGGGTTAGACTTAGAAGTCCATTCCGCCCATGCCGCCCATGCCGCCGCCGCCCATGCCGCCCATGCCGCCCATGGCTGGCTTGTCGTCTGGACGCTCGCTGATCGCCGCTTCGGTGGTGATCAGGAGGCCAGCGACCGAGGCCGCATCCTGAAGCGCGGTGCGCACGACCTTGGTTGGGTCGATCACGCCGGCGGCCTTTAGATTTTCATACGTGTCGGTTGCTGCATTGAAGCCCATCGACTCATCGCCCTCGCGCAGCAAATTGCCCGAGATAACCGCGCCATCATGGCCAGCGTTCTGGGCGATTTGGCGGATTGGCGAAAGGATCGCCTTGCGCACGATGTCGATGCCCTTGGTCTGGTCGTCGTTTGCGCCCTTGAGGCCTTCGAGAGCCTTGGTGGCATAGAGCAGCGCAGTACCGCCGCCGGGGACGATGCCTTCTTCAACCGCAGCGCGGGTGGCATGAAGAGCGTCATCAACGCGGTCCTTGCGCTCTTTCACTTCGACTTCCGAAGCGCCGCCAACCTTGATCACGGCAACACCGCCGGCCAGCTTGGCTAGACGTTCTTGCAGCTTCTCGCGGTCATAATCGCTGGTGGTGACTTCGATCTGGGCCTTGATCTGCTCGACGCGGGCTTTGATTTCCTCAGCCGGACCAGCGCCATCAACGATGGTGGTGTTGTCCTTGTCGATGGTGATCCGCTTGGCCTGGCCGAGCATGGCGAGCGTAACGCTCTCCAGCTTGATGCCCAGGTCTTCCGAGATCATCTCGCCTTGCGTGAGCGTGGCGATATCGCCCAGCATCGCCTTACGGCGATCGCCAAAGCCAGGAGCCTTAACCGCAGCGATCTTAAGTCCGCCGCGTAGCTTGTTGACCACGAGGGTCGCCAATGCTTCGCCTTCGATGTCTTCAGCGATGATCAGCAGCGGACGGCCCGATTGCACCACAGCCTCAAGAATCGGCAGCATCGCTTGGAGCGACGAGAGCTTCTTCTCGTGAATGAGGATGTAGGGGTTTTCCAGCTCGACGGTCATCTTGTCGGCGTTGGTGATGAAGTAAGGCGACAGATAACCGCGGTCGAACTGCATGCCTTCAACGACATCAAGCTCGAATTCGAGGCCCTTGGCCTCTTCCACGGTGATCACGCCTTCCTTGCCGACTTTGTCCATCGCTTCGGCGATCTTCTCGCCGACTTCAACATCGCCATTGGCCGAAATGATGCCAACCTGAGCGATTTCGGCGGTACCGGTCACGTCGGTAGAGCGCGCCTTAAGGTCTGCAACAACCTTGAGAACAGCCAGATCGATACCGCGCTTCAGATCCATCGGGTTCATGCCGGCGGCAACGCAGGTCATGCCTTCGCGAACGATGGCTTGTGCCAGCACGGTGGCGGTGGTGGTGCCGTCACCGGCCTTGTCGTTGGTCTTTGAGGCCACTTCGCGCAGCATTTGTGCGCCCATGTTCTCAAACTTGTCCTTGAGCTCGATCTCCTTGGCGACGGTAACGCCGTCCTTGGTGATGCGCGGTGCGCCGAAGCTCTTGTCGATGACAACGTTGCGGCCCTTAGGACCGAGCGTTACTTTGACAGCATCGGCAAGAATGTCGACGCCCCTGAGGATGCGTTCGCGGGCGTCGCGCCCAAAGCGTACTTCCTTGGCAGCCATATCAATTTCCTTTGAATATCTTGAGTTTATTTGGGCGGACTTGTTCAGTCTGCCCGAATCAGCCGAGAATCCCGAGAATGTCGGATTCCTTCATGATCAGCAGGTCTTCGCCGCCAACCTTAACCTCGGTGCCAGACCATTTGCCGAACAGCACGCGGTCACCAGCTTTGACGTCGAGCGGGGTGATCTTGCCATCATCGGCGCGGGTGCCGGTGCCAACCGAGACGATCTCGCCCTCGGCGGGCTTTTCTTTGGCGCTATCGGGGATGATGATCCCGCCAGCAGTTTTTTCCTCAGCTTCGACGCGGCGCACAAGCACGCGGTCGTGAAGGGGACGGAGTGTCATGGGTTGCTTCCTCTTTCAGGATTGAAACATGGCGCTTGGCACTCTCATGCCGAGAGTGCCAGCGATGCGCATATGGGTCTCTCGCCAAGGAGCGTCAAGCAGCCCGCGCAAGTTTCTTTCCGGATCAGGCCCTAAGGCAAAAGCCCCAGCCGCGTGCGCCCGCGCCAGCGCCACAGCATCATCCCGGCGACCACCATCAGCCCCACCATCAGGCCGATCCAGACGCCCTCGCCGCGCAGCGGGGTAAACAGGCCCAGCCACACCGCCGTGCCCATGCCCGGCACCCAATAGCCAAATAGCGCGATCCCCATTGGAACGCGCGTATCCTGCAATCCGCGCAGCAGTGCTGCGCCGACCGACTGCGCGCCATCGAACAGCTGAAACGCGGCGGCAACCACCATGTAGCTGACGGCAAGGCGCACCACCGCCGCATTGGCGGGGGCATCTGGATCGACATAAAGCTGCAAGATCAGATGCGGAGCAAACAGCATAATCGCCGCCGGAATCACCGGGAACCCGATGCCCATCACCAATGCGACCACGCCCGCGCGGCGAATCGCGCCGTGATCGCGCGCGCCATAGGCCAGCCCGACGCGGATTGTTGCGGCCTGCGCTACGCCAAATGGCACCATGAAGGCGATCGAGGCGAATTGCAGCGCGAGCGCGTGCGCCGCTAGCTCCAGTCCGCCGATCCGGCCCATCAGAAAGGCCGCGCCGTTGAACAGGCCGGCTTCGGCAACAATCGTCAAGAAAATCGGCAGCCCGATCTTGAGCATTTCGGAAAAGCGTTGCCATTCCGGACGCCACCAGCGCCCCAGAAGCCGGTAGCGGTGGAGGCGGCGATCAAACCGGATGACTGCGGCATAGGCCAGCAACATGGCAATGCTTGTCACCACGCTCGATAACGCGGAGCCTGTTAGCCCCAGCGCAGGCATGCCAAAATGGCCGAACACGAACACCCAGTTGCCCAGCACATTGATCAGCACCGCCATGGCATTGATCGCGGTGCTGATGCCAGGGCGGCCCATGGTTGAAACCACCGTGCGCAGCAGCGCGGCAAGCACCGATGGTA
>JBBRXQ010000116.1:0-7102 GCA_038238515.1 Sphingomonadales bacterium
CCTGCCATGCGCGCCTCGATTTCGCGCTCCACTTCGCCAGAACGTTTGCCGATCACCGAAATGACCCCAACATATGGCAGGCGGATAGTGCCTTCGCGCGAAACTTCGAGCGGGCCAATTTGCTGATTCTTAGCCGTCGGATCGAAGGTTGAAGCGCTTTCGGTAGGTGAACTGGGGCTAAAGATGCGCACGCCGATCTCGTACAACGAGACGGTGAGCGTATCGCCAGGAGCGATCGCATTAACATCGAGCGCACTGCGCATCGGCAGCGCCCTAAACTTGGCCGGTTCAGGAGCTACGGGCAGCGCCGCGAACGCATCAACCTCTACGAGTGTAAATGCACCATGAGCTGCATCGCGAGTTATGGCACGGCCTTGTGGGCCGGATTTAGGCAAAGTTGCGCATCCGCCCAGGTGAAGCGTTGCCGCCACTGCAAACAAAATGGCATTGCGGATCGGCAAACCGGATTTAAAATTTTCCATTTTCAGCTTTATCCTCGGGCAATATCAAGGTGACGGTTTCGTCAAAGTCAGCCCGATAGTTCATCGCGCCGTAGCGATATTCCTAGCGGCTCGAAGAGCCCGCCGATGGCACCTTCGGCTAAAATCGCCCGCATTTGAACTGGCAAGCGCGCTTCTGCGATTTCGAAGCTGCACTCAAATCCGTATTTTCCAGAGTTTTCCAGCATGACGCGGTTCGAAACAAGAACATCGCCGCCGCTCATCACGTCGAACTCAATATCGTTTCCCGCCGGATGTTCGTCCACTATAAATTGATAACACGCAGTCCATCGCCCAGCCGGCAAATGCAAGTAAGGACCATATGTCAGCAGGCGCGCCGGCCCCACCAGAGGTATCGCAGCGCCTGCTGCCATCGCTGAGCCGTTTGGTTTCAGAATCAAGCTCGCTGGCCAGAATACGGCGCTGATAGGATCATAATCATACGAAGCGGCCATTGCATTAAAAAGCAAGTCGCTCGAAGCGGCATCGATGTCTTGGGGTGCGGCCGGAATACGAGAATGCGGAACAATGCCATCGATTGCTGCCCCTACCGTCGCCCAATCAGCATAAGCGACCAGCATTTGCAGCCTTTCTGCCTGCCAATCATTGCGCTGCAAACCAAGCCAGCTTGCAACCTCGTCTATCCAATCCGGTATCGAAGTTGTCCTGTCCACTTGCACCCGGCGAACGCTGGAGTGGTGTCGGAGTGGCGCTAGGCAGCACAGCGATTGTGACACCAGCTGCGCTGCCTGTACCATGTCAAAATCGCGCGCGGCCATGCAATAACGTGCAGTCTGCTCAAAGCCCCCTGAAACCAGCACAATCGGCACCTTTGCCGCAAGTAACAATCCGCGCCCTGCGCTATCGGGCAAATCGAAAAACACAATGGTGGGCGTTTTAGTGTTAGCCTCGGCCAGTCTGTCGCCGTCTAGCCCAGTGTTAAGGGCTATCAGTGCGGCCTCGCCACATGAGCGTTGGGTAATCTCGACCACGCAGTGGATGGTAAAGATGGTCTCAGCGGACGGTGGGCCACCTACCAAGAGTGGGATGGCCGGCAACGGATCGAGCCCATCATGGACAAGTGCGAACGCGGGGTCGAATTTAGAGGGTGTCATAGATGCTGATCGCAAGATCGAGGTCGTCAAAAACCTTGCCATAGCCGCGCTTGAGCACCAAGCCGATGCTGCAATATTCGCGGATGATGTTTATATCATGGCTTACGAGGATCATCGCTGCATCCTTCCGCTCGACAAACAGCGCCTCATGACATTTGCGATGAAACCGCTGATCGCCAACCGAGAGAACCTCGTCGATCAAATAGCAGTCGAAATCTATCGCTAAAGTTAGCGCGAAAGCCAGCCGCGCGCGCATACCCGATGAATAGAGTCGAACCGGCAGCAGCAAATTGGAACCTAGTTCGGCAAAGTCGTCGACCCGCTCGATCGTTTCGCGAATAGGCCGGTTGTATAGGCGGGCGATGAAGCGGATGTTGTCATACCCCGTCATCGCCGCTTCAAAACCACCGCCAAGGGCCAACGGCCACGACATCGACATACCCCGCTGAATTGTCCCCTGACTTGGGCGTTCGACCCCGCCGATTAACCTGATCAACGTAGATTTGCCCGCACCATTGCGCCCCATCACAGCGATTTTTTCGCCCGGACCGATGGCGAAGCTGATTCCGTTCAAAACCTGCTTTGGGCCTAGCGGAGTTTCGTAACTCTTACATAGTCCATCGACCACGATTTGCCGCGCACCGCCCCGCGCAAATTCTGCGGCAGGCGTTGCGAGCGCTGGCTGACGATGCAAACGCGGAAGCAAGGCAAGCTTACTCATCGCTAAATACTAGCTCAGCCAGCGACAAAACGATCCACAATACCGCGCCAGCCACAAGCACCGTAAGCAGCAAATTGAGCCAGCCGCGGGGATAACGCGCCTCATCGGGAAGATTAGGTCGTGCAATTTCTTCGAGATAAAGTTGTTGGCGGCTTGCGCTGCCGCGCGCGCTCAAAAGAGCTAGACTGGCAGCCGCAAATTGTCGTTGCGCGATATCGCGCCTCGGCGCAAGCGCTTCATACTCTCTCAGCCGACTTGCGAGCGAGCCGTTGCCGCCCGCCGTTGCCCCAATTTGCTGCCTAAGCTGTTTGTCCAAAGCGGCTCTTTGCGCGCGCAATCGGGAGATCAGGGGGCTTTGTGGCGCGGAGCGAAGTGTTTGCGCCAATTGCACCTCTGTCCGGGCAAGTTCGGCCGCTGTGCCTGACTGGAGCTTGATCGAAGCTTCAGAATCCAATTCGGGCTGAATGATCCTGTCGCGATTTCTGACGCTGGTCATCCGGGCGAGCACCGCGGTGAGCTGGTCGGCTGCCTGCGCGACATCGCGTTCTGCTCCGCCCACGACATTGGCCTGCGCGCGCTTGTTCAACCGATTAACCATTTCCTCTGACGCATTTAGCAGACGCTGGGCAATGGCGCGCGCATTTGCTGGCGTAAATGATTGTACCTGCACATGAATGATGTCAGTGGCGCGGTCAAAATCGGCATGAACATAGCCATGAAAATGCTCGTAGAAATCTTCGTCACTATTGCCCGCTATTAACGATGGAAAAGCAGCGAACAGATCAAGGTCGCTCTTCGCAAACGTTCGCGTCACCAGCCCATCGCGATTTATAAAATCCACGATATCACGCGATTGGAGATAGGCGAGGACCGCCTCGCTGTTATCTGAAGTGCCGATGCCCCCGCCTTGGCCAAGGCTCACGATGCTTAGCCGGTCGCGCGGTGTTTCACTGGCGCGCACGACAAAAGCAATCTCAGACGCATAGCGCGGCGTCGCGATGACAAAATTGTAGAGCAGCGCCGCCAGAACTGGCACGATGAATACAAAGATTGTGAACCAGCGGCGCATGTGTTGGATGAGCTTCACAGCCTCGCTTTCGGGCATCGCCGATGGGGGCCCTTCGTCGAGCCGGATGGGCGCCTTATACGGTGCATGAGCATTCAGAAACCGAGCCATTAAGTTATTCCATCTCGATATGCTTTTGTGCTCTGAGAACTAAAACCCACCCCAGCGCATTGAGCGCAATGCCCCACAGCAGTATGTACGAAGGATTCCAATATGTTGGCAAAGTATTGCCGAACATTCCGGCGCGGTACATTTCGCAAGCCTGGACCAGCGGTGATAGCACTACAAACTGACGTGCGGCGGGCGGGAGCCAGTAGACCATATAGAACACGCCGGTCAGCGGCAGAATTAGATACATCACCGGCTGCACAAAGCGCTCAATTGCCTCGGATACATGCGTAATGCCGGTGATGATCAGGGCGACGCCGAAGGAGAGGAAGCACATCAGCGTCCATGCCCCCAACAACACGAGATAATCGCTCACTGGCTCGACAATGCCCAGAAGAACAAGCGGAATATATGCGGCGAAAAATGCCATCAGAGTGCCAACTGATTCGAGCACACCGCGCGCGATAAGGATGTCGATGGGCTTGACCATCCGGTGGAAAAGTAGACCCGAAGCCTGGCGAAAACTGTTGGTGAGACGTGTAGTCATGTGCCGCCACAGGCTAAGGAAGGTATAGCCCGTTAACACTAGCGGAACCACACGCACGCCATGATTGCGCTCGCCATAAATCAGCGACCACGACACGACTACTCCCAGCGTCAGAACCAGCGGTTCGAGCACTTGCCACAAAAACCCGATATTGCTGTGCCCGAAACGGGCCATCAGCTCGCGAATGAGCAGGGCATTGATCACCCTTATTCTGAGCACAATCCTGTCAAAGACGCTGCGCATGATCCCCCTCAGTCAAGATTAAGGTGCTCGCGGCTGCCGGAAGCTAGCAGTTAAAGCATCAGAAAGGACCAGAAACTAAGCAAAGCGACCGTCAGAAAATAGCGCCAACGCCGCGGTTCGGTTGCTTCGTCGGGCAGGTTTGGAAGGACAATCGTCTCAATATAGATTTGCTGCCGTGTGGCTTCCTGCCGCGCCGATTCCATTTGCGCCTGCGCTGTTTCATAAATCTTGGCAGCGAGTTCCTGCTTGACCTGCAATTCTTCATAATCGCCAACCTGCTTGGCGATCCCGCCACTTCCGTTGGTAAGCATTCCTTGCTGCTGCGCGATTTGGCTGTTCAGCGCGGCGATCCGGGCTCGCACTGCGGGAATGGCCGGGTTTGCAGGTGCCTTTGCTTGCATAATTTGGAGGTTGATTCGCAGAATAGCGAGGCTTTGCTCAAGATCGACGCCGCGATCCACGGAGGCCATCGCGCTTTTCATCGGATCGATGTTTTCAGAAGCATTACGATAGCGGGTCAGCGCAAGCGTGGAATCGCTCAGTCCGATTTCGGCCTGCGCCAGCGTCTCTTGCGCCTGTGCAACCGTATTTCGACGGGCCCGGACATTCAGCAGATTGATCTTTACTTCGCACAAGGCAACTAGCGTATCCATTATCTCTTTTGCGTCGTTTGCGCGATAAGCGCTAATCTTAGCTGTTGTGATGCCGGTCTCATCGTTCTTTTCGACCGAAATCTGTTCCTTGAAATAGCGATAGAATGCTTCGTTGCTGTCGCGGGTCCATGGCTGATAACGGGTGAGCACATCGGCTTCGGGGCGGCGATAAACTAAGCGCAGATCAACCTTGCGCATGACCGCCTTCATCGCATCGCGCGAAGAGAGATATTCCTGAATTGCAAACGCATCATCGTTCGCCCGCGCAATGCCAAAATCGCGCAGGTAGGCGGAAATGCCTTCAGCGGCGGGCTTGTTGACGCTGCGGACCAGAAAGCGGCTTTCGGAAATATATCGATCAGACGCTATCAACCCAAAATAGACACCCGCCACCAAAGTAGGCATTATAAACGCGCACAAAAATAGCACCCAGCCATAATGCTGCGCCAGATAGGCGCGCCATTTCTGTCGATCTGCCGGGCGGGCTGCCGCCCTGGCACCGCTGGCCATCATGCTACCAACTGCCTCTCATTGCGGCGGCGGGCGCGGATAATGTCTCTCTCCCCAAAGCGATATGATGCCAGTCCAAAGTATATGGCAGCCGCACCAACGTCCAATGTTAGGATATTGCTTGTCACAGGAACCTGTCATAGACTTGGGCCAATCGGGCGCGATACTTTTCAGCCGTGTATTTAGAGGCTTGCTTTAAGCCTTGGGCCACCAACTCTTCGCGCAAATCGGCATCCGCATCCAGTTTGCGGATTGCATCACAGATAGCTGTGGTATCATAAGGATCGACCATCAATGCAGCCTCGCCGGCCACTTCGGGCAGCGATGAGGTATTGGAGCAGATGACTGGTGTTCCCAGAAGCATCGCCTCCAAAGCGGGCAACCCGAACCCTTCATAGAGCGAGGGAAACAGCGCGCCCTTGGCGCCCCGGATCAGGCTGACCAACAGGCTGAACGGCGCATAGGACAACTGGATTACCCGTTTGCGCGTGAAGATATCCTGATCGACATTGCGCAGGAAGGTGATGTTCTCATCGCGAAGCAGGCGCAGCTCCTCCTCAGACTTCCAAGCCTGGGCGCCGACAATCACCAGTGGTGCTTTGACTTTGCTGGAAAGATAGGCCTCGATCATCCGTCCGATATTCTTTTTGGGCTCGATCGAACCCCAAAACAGATAGTAATCCTTAAAGCCCACACCGGCCGCGCCTTCCACCTCGCGCGCGACTTGATCATCGGTCTTGGCGAGGTATTTTTCAGGTATTTCAACAGATTGATAGGTGTTGGTGATGCGATCGGGCGCAATGCCGAGGATTTCGACCAGATCGCGCTTCGAGCATTCGGACACGGTTACGAAATGGTCGGCCTTGCGGTTGAGCTTGCGCATCAGTTTGAGATAGTGGCGCTTGTTGTCGAGCGTGGTGTAGGGAAGCCGCAGCGGTACGACATCGTGCAGCGTGTAGATGTTGGGAACGCCCTTGATTTGCACCGGCAAGGGATAGGTCCAATGCGCCAGGTCTGGTTTGCGGCGCATCGCAACATTTGACATCAAGCCCCATACCCTGAACGCGTTGCCTGTGCGCGTGAACACATCGGGCGCATTTAGGATTTGATCGTAATACGGCATCCGCGCGCTGAATTGCCTGCGGATGACCTTGTCGCTCAGCGGCACAGGCTCGGCATATTGGCCAAGTGGCCCCAGCAACGCCCGCTGCGATCGCTCCATGAAATCGAGCAGCGGGTTGCGGTGCCCCACATTTTGATCAAAAAAGCTGATTTCGCGCAGCAGCGGATCCCGCGAAGGTGCTGCCCGGTTGCCGTAAAGTACGGACGTTTCATGGCCAAGAGCATGAATCTGATAGCTCAGATTGCGGGCATATGTCGCCACACCTGTGCCTTTTTCAAGCCCCAGATTGAAACCGTCTATAAGTATTTTTTTCAAAATGCTCCCTTCACGCTCGGTCGAAGAACAGATTTTATTCTTTTGAAAAACCGCGCTTTTCGGCAAAACTAACATTACGGAAAGCAGACCAGCCAATCATCCGCTATCCGCTGGGTTTGGGTCATCTCGATGGTCAAGGGTTGGACGACGGCGTCGATATCGAGATGTTGCAAGGTGCCATTCACCCCAAGCGCATCGCAC
>JBBRXQ010000117.1:0-7056 GCA_038238515.1 Sphingomonadales bacterium
AGCCCATCATTTTATACAACATCGCGGCGTGCCAATTTGTGCGACCCTGAAGGTATGCCTGTCACAAAGCCGATCACGCAGGAGAAACACGATGAGTGCTGAGACACTATTCCTCACTGACGAGCGCACTTTCTGGCACTGCACCGGGGTTCAGGCGCTGTTTTTTCCAGTGGGCGATTGGGTTGAACCGCCTTCGGGAAGCTATGGCGCGGATACGCCCGCGTCAAAGCGCCGCCTGCTCAATCTGGTCCGCGCCAGCGGGTTTGATACCCATCTTGATGTGCGCAGCGCAGCGCCTGCGACGCGCGAGGATCTGCTGCGCGTGCATCCAGCTTCGTACATCGACGAGTTCAAGCGGCTGAGCGATGCCAGCGGCGGTGAGCTTGGCTTGTTCGCGCCGTTCAGCAAAGGCGGATTTGAGATTGCGGCGGTTTCGTCCGGGCTGGCAGTGGAGGCGCTCGATGCCGTCCTTTCAGGAACAGCGCGCAATGCCTATGCGCTGTGCCGCCCTGCCGGGCATCATTGCTTGGCCAATGAGCCGATGGGGTTTTGCCTGCTGGCCAATATCCCGATCGCGATCGAAGCCGCCAAGGCGCGGCACGGGCTTGGCAAAGTCGCGGTGGTCGATTGGGATGTGCACCACGGCAATGGCACGCAATCGATCTTTTATGATCGCGGCGACGTGCTGACCATCTCGGTGCATCAGGATCGTTGCTTTCCGCCCGGTTATTCCGGATTTGAAGACCGGGGCGAGGGCGCGGGTCTGGGGGCCAATCTCAATGTACCGCTTCCCGCAGGCAGCGGGCACGACACCTATCTTGCGGCGCTAGACCGCGTGGTGATCCCGGCATTGCGGCAATTTCAGCCCGATCTGATCGTGGTGGCAAGCGGCCTTGATGCCAATGGGTTTGATCCGCTGGCGCGGCAGATGCTGCATTCCGATAGCTTTCGCGCGATGACCAAGCGCATGGTGCATGTGGCGGATGAACTGTGCAGCGGACGGCTCGCGGTGATCCACGAAGGGGGTTATTCCGAGGCCTATGTCCCGTTCTGCGGCATGGCCATCCTTGAAGCGCTCGCCGCAAAGCGCAGCGCGGTAATCGATCCCGAGCTGTGGTTTATCGAAGCGCAACAACCCAATGAGCGCATGCAAACATTCCATCTCGAACTGGTCGAAGAAATGCGCGAGACTCTTGGATTTGATTCAGCGTAAACTTTAAGCGCCGACCGCCCGCGCAATCGATACCGCAGCACGGCTGACCTCGCCGGAAAGCTGCGCTGCAGCATCGCGCGCGCCGGACAATTGGCGCTGAGCGCCAAGCACGTCGATCAGGCTCACTGTTCCCGCGCCGTGCGCCGCCTGCAGCGCGTTGACCGATCGTTCGAGCGATTGCACCATCGCCGACATGCTGACCAGTTGCGCCTCGCGCTCAAACCGGGCGGCGGCGGCATTTTCAACATCTTCGGCCGCGCGCAGCACCGCCAAGCGATAAGCCGCGCCCAGTTCGGCCTCGCGCCCGCGCGCAGAAGCAACCTCTGCATCGATCCGCCCGAAATCAAACAACCGCCAGCGCAGGCCAAACACCGCCGTCGCCGTGCCAGCGCTCGCGGTGGGGAGCGCGCTGAGATTGCGCGACTGCAAACCGAGCAGCGCGCTCAAGCTAAACTTGGGATAATACCCGCTGATCGCCTGTCCGATGCGGGCATTGCCCGCGCGCAGGCGCTGTTCGGCGGCGATTACATCGGGCCGGTTGCGCAGCAGATCGGCAGGCAGCCCAAGCGAGACGCTCGCGCCCGAGGGGATTGCTGTGGCCTCTTCAAGATCAGTGCGCTCTGCCTCGGGCGATTGCCCGGCGAGCACCGCGATCCGGTTCATTTGCACTTCTGCAATCAGCCGCAGCGCTGGAATCCGGCTTTGCGTTTCTTTGAGCTGCGCCTCGGCAAGATCAAGATCGCGGCGCGGCGCAAGACCGGCGCGCACATTCATCGCAACAAGATCGCGCAAATGGCTGTCGCTGCCTTCAAGCGCGACGGCGATGGCCAGCCGCCCTTGCGCGGCGCGGAGCTGGATATAGGCGTCGGCAACTTCGGCAACGATCATTTGCCGTGCACCGATAATCCCCGCTGTGCTGGCAAGCAATTCAGCGCGCGCGGCTTCGTTGCCGCGCTGCAGACCGCCAAACAGATCAATCTCCCACGATGCGCCGATCCCGGCGTCAAATTGGGCATTGTTCCGCTCAAACTGCGGAAACCGGGAGAATATATTGCCCAGCTGCCCTTCGAGCGATTGCATCGTGCCGGTTGCTGATGACGTTGCGCTAATCGCCGGGAGCTTGGCCGCAGAGGCAACCGCCGCCGCCGCGCGTGATTGCGACACGCGGGCAACGGCCTGCGCCAGATCAAGATTGCCTTCGAGCGCGCGCTCCACCGCCCGATCAAGCACCGGATCGCCGAATGCCCGCCACCATCCGGTTGTTTGGGGCACTGGGCTTGCGGTCAATGGCGTTGCGGCCATCGGCGAGCGAAAAGCGGGGGCCATCGCGATGTCCGGACGCTGATAGTCGGGCCCAACAGTGCAACCGGCCATCGCGGCGGCCAAGCCAAAAATCAACGCGCCTCGCTTCATGTCAAGGCCGCTTCGGCAGGAGCATGACGGGGCGGCCCGTCTTGGCCAGACTTGTCTTGGCCGGAAACCAACCAATACATGACCGGCGTGGCCACGCGCGAAAGCACCGTCGAGGTAATCAGCCCGCCGATAATCGCGATCGCCAACGGCGAATAGAGCCCGCTATTTTCGAACGCGAGCGGCAGCAAGCCCCCTATTGCTGTCACGGAAGTGAGCAGCACTGGCAGAAAGCGCACCTCACCAGCGCGCTCAATGGCGTCGCGCAAAGGAGTGCCTTCGCGGCGCAACTGCTCGGTAAAATCAACCAGAAGAATGGAGTTCTTGATCTCGATCCCGAGCAAAGCGATCATGCCGATCGTCGCAGTAAACGACAGCGAATTACCCGTTACAAACAGCGCCGCAACCGCGCCAAACAGGCCGAATGGGATGATGCCGGCGACCACTAGCGCGGTTTTAAACTTGCGGAATTCGAGGATGAGCACCGCGAGCAGGCCAAAAATTGCCACGAGGATTGCGGCGCCAAGCCCGGCAAAGCTGGACGATTGCGCCTCTGCCTGACCGCCCAGCGCGATCCGGTAGCCGGGCGGCAGCGGAATCTCTTTCTCGATCCGCGCCAAAGAGTCAGCAGTAACCTTTGAAGTCAGCGATCCGGTGGCCACTTGTGACGTCACAGTAACCGACCGCACCCGGTCGAACCGGTCGATGCGGGCGGGGCTGGATTGCAGGCGCGGGCTGGCGATGGATGCCAGCGGCACCGATTGACCGCCTGCTGATGGCACATAAATCTGGTCAAGCGCATCAAGCTCATGGCGGTGCTGCGGGCTGAGCGGCAGGCGGGTCCGCACCAGATAATCGTCGCCGTCTGCATCGCGGAACCGCGCGGAGTCTTCGCCGCTGAGCGCAAGCCGCGCTACTCGCCGCGCAGCTCCGGCAGATACGCCAAGCGCCGCTGCCTTCGCTTCGTCCAGCCCGAGGTTGAGATCAGTTCGATCCACGCGCAGCGGATTGATCACATCGCGGGTGCCCGGCGTGGCGCGCAATTGTGCCTCAACCCGAGCCGCCAGCGCTTTGAGCGAGTTCAAATCATCGCCCGACACGCGGATCGCAATCGGCGCTTCAATCGGCGGGCCGTTTTCAAAAACAGTGATCGAAATTCGCGCTGCGCCATACGTTGCGAACTTTGAGCGCAGCTGGTCGAGCAGCGCATCGCTCTCGCCCGGCACCCATTTTTTCAGTGCAACATATGCCTCGGCAAACGCGGGATCGGTCTCGCGCTGCTGTTGGTTGTAAAAGATCTTCGGATTTCCGCGCCCAAGATTGCCTGCCACCCACGCCACTTTGGGAGTTTGGGCGAGGGTGCGCTCGACAAAGCGCAGCGCGCGGTCGGTGGTGGCCAGCGAGGCACCGCCCGATGCCTCGATCCGAACGAGAAATTGCGGCGTTTCCGCAGGCGGAAACAGGCTGCTTCCGATCAAGGCCAGCATCGGCACGGCCAGCAAGGTGATCGCCAGCAACACACCGAGCGCGCGCCACGGCCGCTCAAGGCTGCGATGCAGAACCGGCGCATAGAGGCGGTGAATACCTTCGTTAATAGCCTGAAGCGCTCGGTTTCCCTCGGCAGGCTCGGTGCGCGGCAACAAGCGGCTGGCGATAAACGGGATCATTGTCATCGAAACAAAGAACGATGCCGCCACCGTAGCGATCACCGAAACGGGCAGCGATCGGATGTAAGCGCCAGAGCCTTCGGGCAGCGCGAGCAGCGGGATGAATGCGAAGATTAGGCATGCGGTGCACCCGGTTACCGCCAGCGCGATCTGGCTGGTGCCCGCGATCGCCGCCGTAACCCGGTCGGCACCCGCGCGCATATGCCGCACAATGTTCTCGGTAACGACAATGGAATCGTCGACGAGCAGCCCCAGCGACAGCACGAAACCAGAAATCGAAAGCTGATTGAGCGTGAACCCGAAGTACTGGATGCCCGCCAAACCGATCAGCAGCGATAATGGAATCGACAAGGCCACTACAATCCCGGCGCGCAGGCCCAGCGGGATCAAGGTGATCAGCACCAGCGCCAGCGCGATGCTGAAATCGCGGTAGAGTCGGCCAAGCCGTTCGTTGATGTTGTCCGCCTGATTAAACCCGCGCTCCAGCCGGACGCTTCCGGGCAAGCCTTTTTCAAAGTCATCGAGCAGTGCTTTCACCCGGAGGCTGACTTTGGTGACGTCCTCGCCTTTTTTGGCGGTCGCGGTAATCAGCAGCGCGCGGTGCCCATTAAAGCGCGTCAGATACTGCGGTTCGTCCTGCTCCCAGCTCACAGTAGCAACATCGCGAACGGCCACGCTGCGCCCGCCGGGGCTGGCGACAACGACATCACCGACCGCCTCGAGCGTGGCAAAGGCCCCGCCCGCACGCACGTTGAAACGGCGATTGCCCGCGTGGACCGCGCCGATGGGCGGCTCAGCGCCCGCAGAGCGCAACGCGTCTGAAACGGCGGTTGGGGGCACGCCTAACCGCGCCATCCGCCCCGGATCGATCCCCACCCTAACCTCGGTGGGCGACGCGCCCCAATACTTTGCCTCGCGGATACCGGGCAGCTGGTTGATCCGGTCGCGCAATTTGTCAGCCACTTTTTCCAGCCGCCGCATCGGCAGAACATCGCTGACCAAGGCAACCTCAAAAATTGAAACCTCGGTGGTCCGCTGGCGCTGAACGTCGAGCCGGACGATCCCTTGAGGAAGGCTAGCGCGCAGCTTGTTTACCTCGCGCACCACTTCATCATATTTGGCTTCGGGATCGACATCCCAGCTAAATTCTACCTTGATGACGGTCGCACCGTCGATGTTGGTCGAGCTAAGCTTGCTCAGGCCATCGAGCCCGTTGAGCTCGTCTTCGATCGGCCGTGCAATCTGCTGTTCCATGTCGGCAGGCGTGGCACCGGGCAAAACCACACGCACCACGATGATCGGAATCGGAAATTGCGGATCCTCAGAGCGTGGCACGGTTAAAAACGCGCTGATCCCCAGTGCTGCAAACAGCGCGAACATCAGCAGCGTAAACTGCCATTGGACAACAAAAAAGCGGACCGGATTATAGCTCATGGTTTGATCGCGGCGCTAACGGCGACACGGGCGCCATTGGCAACATAGCCCGCGCCGCCGGTGATCACCCGCACACCATCGCGCAGGCCGCTGACCAGCGCATCATCGCCGTCAAAACCGCCAAAGCGAACTTCGGTGCGCCGCGCTGTCCCGCTTGCTGCATCATAGAGCATCACGAAGGCGCGGCTGCCATTGGCCTCAAGGATCGCCTCAGCCGGAACGCGGGCAAAAGCTTCGCCAACCGCTGATGGAGCTGCGCCGATCAGCGCGGTGGCCACCATGCCGCTGCGCAGCCCGCTGGCGGGCGGCAGCGTCACTTCGATCTCAATCGCGCCACTTTGCGCGCCTGCCTGCTGGCCGATCCGCGTTACCCGGCCAGCAATCTCTAACGCGCCCAGCGCATCGGCCCGCACCGCCGCGCTGCTGCCCATGGCGACGCGCGCAACATCCCGGTCGGCAACCGGCAAGCGCAAGATGAGCGGGCTGGCCATATCGGCGATGGTAATGATTGCCCTGCCGGGCTGAACAACCTCGCCGCGCTGCGCTGTGCGCGTTAGCACCACCCCCGACACCGGCGAAATCAGCCGAGCCGAGCGGCTGTCAAATGCCGCCGCCTGATAAACCGCGCGCAGCGATGCCGCGCGCGTGGCCGCGCCTTCGTATTGCTGGCGGCTGATCGAGCCTGCTTCGACCAACCCCACGAGACGGCGCGCGTCGCGCTCCGCTTGGCTGAGTTCGGCCGATGATTGGCTGAGGCGCGCGGCGGCATCGCGCGCATCAAGCACGGCAAGCTGCTGGCCCGCCTGCACCCGGTCTCCCACATCGACCGAGAGTCCGGACATGATCCCCGGAATTCTGAAGGACAGCGCAGCTTCGCGCGCCCGGCTGATCGTGCCAGTGGCGCGGATGGTGGCCAAGCCTGACGCGGGCCGTACTTCAGCGACTTCGACTGCAGTTTGCGGCGCAGAGACGGGCGCGGCAGGTTTGCCGCATCCTCCACTCATGAGCACTGTGCCCAACATTCCGGCCTTGGCCAAAAAACTCTGAAAGTACGAAGCATGAGGTCTTAGCAAGGGCGCGTGCTCTCAATCTATCAGTGATCACCTATCATCGATAGATCACGCGATCTTGTCAAGCGTGGCGGATTGTGTGCAATGGAAATATGCAAGTCACCTCGCACGATCTTCCTCGAAAGGCCAAGGGGCACGGCGGCGAGCGGCGCGAAGAAATATTGGCGCATGCGCAGCGGCTGATCATCGAAACCGGGGTCCATAATGTATCGACCCGCCAGATTGCGCATGCGGTGGGCATTTCGCAGCCAACGCTTTATGC
>JBBRXQ010000118.1:0-7052 GCA_038238515.1 Sphingomonadales bacterium
GATCAATTTGTGTTGACTATCGCACCTGAGGGCACACGCAGCAAGGTAGCGCAGTGGCGGACCGGGTTTTATCATATCGCCGTCGGTGCAGGCGTGCCGATTGTCGTTGGGCTAATGGATTATAGCACCCGTACCGGCGGGCTCGGGCTAACGATCATGCCTACCGGAGATTACAAGGCCGATATGTTGAAGATTGCTGAGGTTTATCGCAGCGTTACGCCGCGCCATCCCGATCGGGGAATCACAAATTTCGCGGAGTTGCCAGATGCCTGAAACGTTGCTTATCGCGCTGCTGATCAATGCCGCCATTCTTGGTGCGGCCATGACGTTATTCTGGGTAATCGCGGCGCGGATCAAGGATGTGAGCTTTATTGATGCGGTGTGGGGCGGCGCGATGGCGGCGCTCGCTGCGCTGTCATGGTTCCAATTGGCAGAGCGCGGCGCGCGTGCGTCGCTCATCGCGGCGCTGGCGTTGGCTTGGGGCGCAAGGCTTGGCTGGCATCTTTACGTGCGCTGGATGGAGCATGGTGAAGATAGGCGCTATGCGCGCATGCTGGGTAAGGCCAAGCGCGAAGGGCGCTATGGCAAAGCGGCGGCTGGCGTGTTCGGTGGGCAGGCGGTGCTGCTCTTTGTCACCTGCCTGCCCGCCCAAATCGGCGTGCTGGCCAGCGGAGCGGCGCCGATCGGGCCGCTGGCGCTCGTGGGCGCGGCGCTTTGGCTGCTGGGCTTTGGGTTCGAGACTGTGGGTGACCAGCAGCTCACGCGATTCCGCGCTGATCCGGCAAATGCGGGCAAAGTGCTCAGCAGCGGGCTGTGGCGCTATACCCGGCATCCCAATTATTTTGGCGATACTTGTGTGTGGTGGGGCATCTGGCTGGCGGCGGCGGAAGCCGGCTGGTGGACCGCGCTGATCACGCTGCCGGGGCCATTGTTCCTCACATTCACGCTCACCCGCTGGTCGGGCAAGCCACTGCTCGAAAAGAAGATGGAAGACCGACGTCCTGATTATGCGGAGTATGTTCGCCGCACATCGGGATTTATCCCATGGCCGCCAAAAGGTTAGATCACAGCCCCACTGGCGCAGCGCGGCTTTCTTGCGCGACCTCGCGCCGCTCCGCGCCGCGCAAATAGGCTTCCAGAGCGTCGATATCGGTAGGCCCGGTCACCGCATTGGGCTTGCCGATGAAAGTGGTGAAGCCGTCTCCGCCCAGCGCCAGAAAGCCATTGATGGTAACGCGGTAGCGCGTGGCGGGATCAAGCGGCTGACCATCAAACGTAAGCGACGCAATCCTGCTGCCCGCGGGCCGAGCGCGATCAAAGCGAAACACAAACCCTTGCGAGGGCGCAAGCAGCTGTTCGGGGCGGGTGCCATCCAGCCCCTGCTCCAGCGCCGCTTTGATCTCGTCGCCGGTCATCGTTTTGGTAACCAACCGGTTGCCAAACGGCTGTGCCAGATAAATATCGCCGAACGAAACCGATCCATCAGCAGCGGGCACAATCGGCGCACGATTGCCAAATGGGTTGGTGAACGCAATCTGCGCGCCAATATCGCGGGTCGCGGCGAGCTGCGCATCGGCGATGAGATTACCGAGAGACCCACCGCTGGCGGCTAGCGCGCCCTCTCCCTTGGTCGCAGGCCCTGACAATCGGCCGACCGGACGCGCTGCGAGTTCCTTTGAGGCATCGACATAGGTTTTTACATAAGCCGCGATATCCGCGCGCGGGGAAAATTGCGGGAACAGCGCGGTCGCGGTAACAGCGGCGCCCGGCAATGTGTAAGGCTCCGATTGCACAATCACATTGCGCGCGCGGCGGGCCACCACGCGGTGCGCCGCCGGATCGATTGACAGCGTGATGTCGGTGATTTCCCGGCCATAAAATCCCGCGCTGGTGAGCAGGATCGGCTGCGCAGGTTCGCGACCCGGATAGTCGCAGATATAATCCCAATGCGTATGGCCCGAGACGACAACATCGACCCCCGGCGCGAGCGCATCAAGAATGGGCCGGATCGCACCTGCAAAACCAGCGCAGCCTTGCGGATCGGGCGCGCCATTAGTTTTTCCACCCTCGTGGATCAAAACCACAATCGCGTCCGCACCCGCCGCTTTCAGACGCGCCACCTCGGCATTTATGGTGGTGGCTTCGTCGGCAAACGTCAGCCCCGCGATCCCGGCGGCGGTGACAATGTCGGCCGTGCCTTTCAGCGTCAGGCCTATCAGGCCCACGGTCACGCGGCGCTTGCCTGTGCCAAAGCTGCGCAAGGCGCTCGCTGGAAACAGCGTCGCCCCGCTTTCCGTCATGGTGCTGGCAGCCAAATAGCGGAATTTGGCCCCGGTAAACTGTTCCAGCTGGCAGGGCTGCTTCATCGTGAATTTAGTGCAGCCACCGTTTTGCAGGCGCAGTAGCTCGTCGCGGCCCCGATCGAACTCATGATTCCCCACCGCGTTGAAATCCACTCCCAGCCGGTTCATCACCCCGATGGTCGGCTCGTCGAGATAGAGCGAGGAGGCCAGCGGCGAAGCGCTAATCATGTCGCCCGCCGAGACGGTGAGCGTATGCGCATATTTCGCCCGGATTGTATCTAGCGCAGAGGCAAACCACGCCGCACCGCCGGCAGGGACTTGCACGGAGCCGGCATTGCCATCGGGGGCAGTCACGGCTTGGCGTGGCGGTTCGATATTGCCGTGAAAATCGTTAAACGCGGCGATGCCAATTTCGACCGGCCCAGAACCGGCGCGGCGATCGCCACTGGCCAAGGGCGCGGCGCAGCCGGAAAGGATCAGTCCAAGAACCAAAGGGGATAGTAGGCCAACGTTCGGGCGTAGTTTGCAAAAAAGAAAATGTTGTGAATTATCAGAATTTTGCATCATGGCCTCACGGGAGTTCATCGCAATTGCGAACAAAACGCTAAGCTGCTCGATTGAAAGCCAGTGCCTGAGTTCCTAAAATCAATCTACGATCCTTAGGGGGATAGGTTTCATGATGCCACGCCAGCATAACGATATCGAGACAGAACGTGAGCGGTTGGTACAAATCGCCTGCGCTGTGATCGAAGACCGCGGCGGGCAAGCGCTGACTTTTGCAGAAGTGGCTGCGCGCGCGGGCTTGGGTCAGGCTCAGGTTTCTCGCTTTTTTGAAAGCAAAGAAGACCTTTTAGAAGCCGTCGCGGAATACTGGTTTCGTCCCAAAGTGGCGGTGATGGAACAGGTGGTGGAGAGCGATCTGCCCGCGCGCCGCAAGATGTATGAATTTTTCGCTCAACGATTTGTTATGATCCGCGATGCGTTTCTGAGGGATCCGGTCGCGTTCAAAATGTATGTCGAACTTGGAAACGAATACTTCGAGCAGGTCCGCAGTTATGTCGATCTGGCTGATCACTATCTGGGTGTGATCATCGGTGAGGCGATGGGCGAAGGGTATTTTGCCGGACTTGAGATTGATGAGACGATCAGCCTCGTAAACCAGATGATCTCGCCTTATTGTACGATCCCGCTGATCATGCAGGTCGCTGATCGGCTGAGCGTGGACAAGCTTGCGCGAATTATCGATGCGATGTTCGATGGTCTTTCCGCGCAGGATCGCGGTGCAAAAGGCATCACCGGGCTGCGCGCGGCCTGATCTTTACGATTTTTACGACGCGCACCAATTTCCCCGGCGGCCCTGCCAATGCTCGGCCAGTCCCTCGTGCTCAAGTTGCCCGCCCAGACTTACCCCCCGGCGCAGCACAAGGCGCAGCGCACGGCCATATCTGTCGATCTCGCGGCCTTCGATCGCAAGGCTAAAAGGGCCCGCATTCAAAAGTTCGGTTAAGCGGCGGGTTGCTGCTGCGCCTAACGCAGCTTCACGTGCACAGGCCGGATGGCTTACTTCTGGGGCATTGATATCGGCGATGCGGATCTTTCGGCCTTGATACCAGAACGTGTCGCCATCAACCACGCACGTGATCCGGCCTGATCCGCGGCATCCGGCAAAGTCCGCGTCTTCTAGATCGGGCGCGGCGGCGGCAGTGGATGACAAGGCAATCACCGCGAGCAAGGAGGCGAGAGCGGGGGCGAGTCGTCTGAAGAAGAGTATCATCCCAGCGGAATGACCTGTTTTCTGGCTTTGTTTTTATTAAAATAACACTTATAGTACAGAGACTTAGGGCGTATCCTAAGGGTATCAAAGCGTTAATGCCTTGGATGCGATAAGGCAGCATGTTTGGTGATAAGAGCCTCAAACGCATTTTTCGCAGCCGCTGGAGCGCGGTGTGGTGGTCGCTGGGGATCTTGTTCACAGCGTGGCAGATGACGCCCGAACCCGATGAAAGCGAAAGCCCCGCAGTCGCGGCGGCGCCAGCGCATTATGTCAGCCCATGGGATAAGGATCCGACGCCTTAAACCTGCGCGGCAAAGCTACCGCGTCGGGACGGGGGTCTCGCCGGAGTAATCATAAAAGCCTCGCCCGCTTTTCCGGCCAAGCCAGCCTGCCTCAACATATTTCACCAGCAACGGGGCTGGGCGATATTTGGAATCGCCGGTGGTGTCGTGGATCACGCGCACGATTTGGAGGCAGGTGTCGAGTCCGATGAAATCGGCCAGTTCAAATGGCCCCATCGGATGATTGAGGCCAAGCTTGCAGCCCATGTCGATGTCCAAAATCGAAGCGGTGCCGCTGCCCAGCACAAAGCATGCTTCGTTCAGCATGGGCACCAGGATGCGGTTGACGATGAAGCCGGGCTCATCTTGCGAGAGCACAAGTTCCTTGCCCAGATCAGCTATAAATTTGCGCACCTGCATAATTGTGGCAGGCGATGTTGCCAGTCCAGGGATCACTTCTACCAGCTTCATCAGCGGCACCGGATTGAAAAAATGCACCCCGATAAACCGCGCCGGATCGGGCGCGCTGGCCGCCATCCGCGTGATCGGGATCGAGCTGGTATTCGATGCAAGAATGGCGTCTGCACGCAACACTTTGCTGGCCGCCTCAAAAATATGGTGTTTGATATCCTCGCGTTCGGTGGCCGCCTCAATGATCATGTCGGCCTCAGCCATCGGCGCATAGCCATCGACCGGCCGGATGCGGGCCATTGTTCCCTCGGCATCGGCTGCGGTAATTTTGCCCCGTTCAGCCAATCGGCTCAGCGTTTTGCCAATTTTGTCGCGCGCTTTTTCGGAAAGGGCGATGTCAACATCGGCAAGCAGCACCGTAAACCCGCTTTGGGCCACGGTCTGCGTGATGCCAGAGCCCATTTGGCCGGCCCCGATGACTGCAATAGTTTTCATGTTCGCCCCTCGCTTCGCACTTGCGAAGAGCTGACTAGCTAAGCGCGCGCGCCAAGTCCACTCGGCACCGGGCGTAAACCTTTCAGCGCGAAGCGCCGGGCACCCACAACGGGTCATTGCCCGCATTTAGCGCGCGCGCGAGCACGAACAAATAATCCGATAGCCGGTTGAGGTAGGTCAGCGCGGCGGGATTAATGGGCTCTAGCGCGGCCAGCGCCACGCTTGCCCGCTCGGCGCGGCGCGCAATCGTGCGCGCAACGTGCACGCGCGCCGCGCCTTCGCTGCCACCAGGCAGAATGAAGCTAGTGAGCGGTGCCAGTGTCTCGTTCAGCGTGTCGATTGCTACCTCTAGCCAATCGGCTTGCGCCGGAACGATACGGAGAACCATCTCCGATGGCGCAAAGTCAGCACCCTCTGTACCCCCCAGAGGTGTCGCAAGATCGGCCCCGAGATCAAATAAATCATTCTGAATACGGCGCAAATCCGCCGCCGTACCCGCAGCAACCGCCATCATCGCCAGCCCGATTGTGCTGTTTAGCTCGTCAACCTCGCCGATCGCATGAAGACGCGGATCATGCTTTGCGCGGCGTGAACCATCGACCAAGCCAGTTGTGCCGCCATCGCCAGTGCGCGTGTAAATTTTGTTGAGCTTTACCATGAGATAGTCCGATCTGGCTTCAGCGGCCGCCCTTGCTCACCGCCAGCAGGATCATCACGACAGCGATCGCAGCTGCCTGATATTTAATGCGGTTAAACATCATCTTGTTTTGCAGCGCCTGCATCTTGGTCGCTCCGGGGCCAGTCTGCTCAAGATCTTCCTTTGTCGTTTGCAAGAAAGCCGCGATCCCACGCACCAAGGAGAGCACGGTGAGGCCCATCAGCACAACGATAATTGGAACAAGTACATACATCATGGTGCGAGATTTAGGATTTCGCTGAGCGAAACACCAGTGTCAAATTGGGCAGCCCTGATTGCCGCCGCAAGAGCGAGGCCATCTTCGCCAGCGCGGCGGCGATCCGCTAGCGATGAAGCGCCCCGGCGCTTGGCGATTTTGCGTCCATCCGCTTCGGTCAGCACCGGATGATGATGCCAAACGGGCACCGGCAAGCCGAGCATCGCCTGCAGCAGCCGGTGCACATGCGTGGCTGCAAACAAATCAGCGCCGCGTGTTACCACGCTGATGCCATCGGCGGCATCGTCGATTGTGGCGGCTAGATGATAGCTGGCAGGCGCATCGCGCCGCCACAGCACGACATCGCCAAACATTTCAGGCTTTGCGCGCTGAACCCCGCGCCGCTCGTCGCGCCACTCAAGCGGTCCGGCCAATTCTGCGGCCTGCTCCATGTCGAGCCGCCAGACCAGATTGGCCCCGCTCAACACAGGATTGCGCAAGCAAGTGCCGGGATAAATCGGACCATCGGGCCCTTGCAGCATGGCCGTATCGGCCACTTCGCTGCGCGAGCACCGGCACGGATAAAGCAGGCCCATCGCGCGCAGCTCATCGGCGGCATTGCGATATGTGGTCAGCCGCTCAGATTGCGGCGCAACTTCATGAAACGACAGCCCAAGCCAAGCCAGGTCTTCGCGAAATTCTTGGAAAAATTCTGGCTTGCTGCGCGGTCCATCGATATCTTCGATGCGCAGCACAAAGGTGCCATCATCCGCCTGTGCGCGATCATGCGCTACGATAGCCGAATAGGCATGGCCGATATGCAGTGAGCCGTTGGGGCTAGGGGCAAAGCGGGTAGTGGGGGCGAGTGGCGACATACTATGTTGCATAGCGCCCA
>JBBRXQ010000119.1:0-7014 GCA_038238515.1 Sphingomonadales bacterium
GCTGCCTCGGCGATCTGGCTGATCGTCCTGGGCGCTTGGCTCGCCACGCGCATCGCCGCCACTGATGGCGTCAGCGCCTTGGTCGCCGCCGGAGACATGATCGCGCCGGGCTTTGGCCTGGCGTTGGCGCTCGTCTCTATCGGCGCGCTGGTCGCCACCATGGGCATAAACGCCTATTCGGGCATGCTCACCATCGTTACCGGGATCGACAGCCTGCGGCCGCTGGCCGTGTCGCAGCGGCTGCGGATCGGCTTGATCGCCGCGCTCGCGATCCTATGGCTGGCGGTTGCCGCGTCCTTCGGCGGCGACGCAGTGGGCGCGCTCAATGCCACACTCATCGTAATGCTTTATCTCTTGGTGCCGTGGACCTCGGTCAATCTGGTTGATTATTTCCTGATCCGCAAAGGCCGCTATGCGATTGTCGATCTCACCCGCGTCGATGGGATTTACGGCCTGTGGAACGCGCGCGGCTTGGCGGCATACGCGGCAGGATTGCTTGCTTCAGTGCCATTTTTTGCAATCCACGGCGTTTGGATCGGCCCCATCGCACGGCAATTGGGCGGGGTAGACATCGCTTGGCTGGTAGGGCTCGCGGTTTCAGCAGTGGTTTATGGCGCGCTCACCCGCGGTGCCGATTTCAGCATCGAGGCGCGCGCGATTGCCGCAAGCGAGGCCAAGCTCAGCATGCTCGAGCAACGTTGAGGTTCAACTGATCGAGGGCGTTTCCCCGGCCAGCTTCGCCTTGACATAAGCCGCGCCATGCTTGGCGGGGAAAACCCACTGCTCCCAGATCGACAGCCGCTTGCGCTCATCCTGACCAACCAATTCGCAATGACCATCGCGGTATGTGCCAAAAATCCGGTCGAGCAGAATCAATGAATTCCCGAAATTGCTGAAATTGTCTTCAAATACGGTCGAATGGTGCAGGCTGTGATGCTCGATCGTGGTGAACAAAAACGAATACCAACGCGGCGGGGTAGTTTTCACATTGGCATGCGCAAAGCATGAGATCGCCGTCAGCATGTTGCTGGCGCAGAATATGGCAACCAGCGGCACATCAAATAGCGCCACCACACTGAGCGTGATCAAGAACAGCTCGATCGGATTGCCTGTCGCCCCTTTCAGCGCATTAAGCTGGGTCATGTGATGATGCGGCGCATGAGTCAGCCAGAACGCGTAGTTGCCGTGCATGAGCCGGTGCATCCAATATTGGCCGACTTCGATAAGGACAAACACCAGCGCAACTTGCAGCATAAATGGCATCTGCATGGCCCAAGGCGTGGCGATGCCAAGCGAAGTCTTAAACGCGATCAATGGGCTTTCAGCCAGCGTCTCAGTAAACCACGAAATCACCATCACGAAGAACACGACGTAGAAGAAATCAGTGCGGAATTCGCGCCACGTGATCCGCCAGCTGGCATGCCGCTCGCTCACCCATTCCAGCGCCTGCACCGAACCATATGTCAGCGCAATTGCCAGAGTCATCGTGGTTGCATTGACCCACGCAGCTGGAACAAGCGCCCAAAATGCTAGGATCGCCAAAAGATACGCAGGCTGCACCCAACTCATTGCCAATTTCATCACGCGAATCGCACCTCGATCGATATTGTTGCTGATCTTGCCCAAATTTTAGCAAGCCAACTATCGCGCTAGGATACTGCAAAAGCAATCCGCGCAACAGGTGGCTGAATGACGTAGACCCGCCTATCGCCGCAACGCGTAAGCACACGCAGCGCCACAATGGCGGCGGCTTGATGCTGATGGGAGATCGGGGAATGCAGCGGCTTCGGATAATTGCAATCTTGATGGCGGCGATGACAGCGGCTGCGGCGGTCTCCGCTAGCAGCGCCTTTGCCGAACCAGCGCCTTTGGCTGTCGAACAAAAAGTCCTCACAGTGCCTGGTTTTGCAGACTTTCTCGCGGTCGATGGCGAATTTGTCTGGGCGACCAACAAGGGCCGAGTCGAGCAATGGTCCCGCGATGCCAAGATTTCCGAAGTGCCCATGACACATCCTTGCGGAGCAATGGCGCTGGCGTTTGGCTCGCTGTGGGTCGCCGATTGCGATAAACTGCGGGTAAACCGCATCGACATCGGCATGTCCTCGTTCGTCGCAGTGATCCAGACGGGCATCGCCAATCCCCAAGGCGAACTGAACGTGGTGGCTGGCGCGGGCTCGATCTGGGTGCCAAGCGATGACAAGGGCGCGATCGCGCGGATCGATCCGGCCACCAACCAGATCGTAGCCTCGATCAAGGTAGATCCGGGAACCTATTATATGGCGTTTGGCTTCGGCTCGCTCTGGGCCGTCAGCAGCAAAGCGCAATCGATTCAGCGGATTGATCCAAAGACAAACAAAGTCGTCAAAACCACCAAACTCGGCAAGGCACCTGGCTTCCTCGCCGCTGGCGAAGGCGCGGTGTGGGTCCAAGAACAAGGCGACGGCACGCTCGCCCGCATCGATGCCAAGACCGGCGAAGTCACCGGGCGTACTAAAGTCGGCGCAGACTTGACCTATGGCGACATCGACACTGGCGGCGGCAAAGTATGGCTGCGCACCACCGCCGATCAAACCTTTGTCGCGATCGATCCCAAATCGATGGCCATCCTAGGCCGCTTCGGCAAGCCCTCCGGCAGCGGAGCTCTGCGTTACGTTGGCCCCGGTCTATGGACCAGCGCACACGACGTCCACACGCTGTCGTGGTGGGAGACGGGGAAGTAAGGGTATGCCGGGCAACTCGTCAGCGAGACCCCGCTCTACTCATCTGGCCGCGCCGGAACCGGGTTCACGATAAACTCCGCATGCCTGTCCACCACCGGCGGCGATGCCGCCATTTTCACCGCCTTGTGCAGTTCGTAAATCGCCGAAACCGGCAGCGCGAGGCCGTGCTCCGCCGGATGCGCCGGGGCCTCGTGTCCAAAATCCTGCCCCGCCGTGGTGGTCATCTCGATATGCGCGCCCAGCAGCGCGCGGATCGGGTGCGTTTTGGCAAACCTGACAAGCCGCGCCGCGCTCGCTTGATACGCGCCAAACTTGTCGAGCGGCACATACAGCCGCCCCGGATAGAGCATATCGCCCGATAGCAGCAGCCCGGTGTGCGCGTCATAAACCATGATATGCGAAGGCTCATGCCCGGGGGTGGGGATCACATCGAGCACGCGCCCGCCCAGATCAATCTTGCCCAATGTCACCGGCCAAGTGGCAACATGGAAATAGGCCGCAACATCGGCGGGCTTCAGCCCGATCACATCGGTATCCGCGCGGCCTGCAAACTCATCATCGCCCGCGTGATGGTCGCCGTGGCTATGCGAATGCGCCACCGTCAGCTTGACCTCACGCCCCCCATGCGCCGCGCGCCACCCCGCAATCAGATGCTCGATCGGCGGGCGAATTTTGAGCCCGCCAGAGCCAGTATCGAGCAGCAGCGCGCGGTCCTTGCCAAACAGCAGATAGAGAAACGGCGCTTCGAAATTGGTCTTCACTGACTGGCGGATCACGAAAGTATCGCCGTCGACCGCCTGAACCTGTGTCTCCGGCTCCACCGCCAAAGTACCATCGATCCAGCGTTCAAAGCGCGGCCCCTTCGCGGGCGGCGTAGCGGCGGTCAGCAGCAATGCGCATCCGGTCAGCAGGGCCGAATTACGCATTGCTGCAATGCGAAAGAGAGTGACAAGGCTAACCATACGGCGCTTACCTTTATTACCAAAATGCTCGAACGTAATAATGAACAGGGTAGACAACCGCGTCAATCCGCAGCACTCTAGGCGCTGAAACGAAACCCAAGGGGAATGCATGTCACGCTGGCTGCCTAAACATCGTCTGGCAATGGGCCGAATGGCGAAGGCGCGTTTAATCATCGCGGCGGCGGCGCTGCTGGCCACGGCGGCGTGCGGCGGCGGCGCATCTGAGCCGGTCAAGCGGACCGAGTTTAACATCGGCTGGTCGATATATGCGGGCTGGATGCCTTGGCCTTATGCGCAGCAGGCGGGCATCGTAAAGAAATGGGCAGACAAATACGGCCTCAAAATCAACATTGTGCAGGTGAACGACTACGTCGAATCGGTGAACCAGTTCACTGCGGGCAAGCTCGACGGCGTTACCGTGACCAACATGGACGCGCTCACCATTCCGGCGGCTGGCGGAAAAGACACCAGCGCGATCATTCTGGGCGATTATTCCAATGGCAACGACGGCGTGGTGCTGAAAAACGCCGCCTCGCTCGCCGATATCAAGGGCCGCACGGTCTATCTCGCCGAGCTTTCGGTCTCGCACTATCTGCTGGCGCGCGCGCTTTCGACTGTGGGGCTTAAGCTTTCGGACGTGAAAACGATGAACACGTCAGACGCCGATATCATCTCGGCATTCTCCAATCCGGCGGCAAATGCGGCGGTGGCGTGGAACCCACAGCTGAGCGAACTGGCCAAATTGCAGGGCGCCAAGCTGGCGTTCGGATCAAACGAGGTGCCCGCTGAAATCCTCGATCTGCTCACCGTTGATACCGCAACGCTGAAAGCCAATCCCAATCTGGGCAAGGCGCTGATCGGCATCTGGTATGAAACGATTGCTCTGATGCAACAGCAAGACGCCGCAGGCGCTGCTGCGCGTGCCGCGATGGCAAAGCTGGCCGGATCAAGCCCCGAAGCGTTCGATGCGCAGCTCAAAACCACACATTTGTATGGCACCCCAAAGGAAGCTGTGGCCGCGATGGCCTCGCCCGATCTGCTGGGCAGCATGACCAAAGTCCGCGATTTCAGCTTTTCCAAAGGCCTGTTTGGGCCGGGCGCGCGCAGCGCCGATGCGGTGGGCATGGCGTTTCCCGGCGCAAAAACGCTGGGCAATGCCGCCAACGTGAAGCTCCGCTTCGATCCCAGCTATATGGAGCAGGCGGCGGCCGGCGGAAAGTGACGCCAAAATTGATGCCTAAACCGTTGGGCGCGCTGCCATGCGCTGGGTAAATGTGCGCCCCAGCAAACGCACTGGCTGGTTGCTCGGCGCGGGGCCGCTGGTGCTGTTGCTGCTTGTCTATTTGATTGCATCGCAGCTGCGCCACGCCGCCAATCCTGCCGACAAAATCCTGCCAACCTTCGGCGCTATGTTCGCCGCAATGGCCAGCTTGATGGCCGATGCTGATCCGCTCAGCGGCCAACTGGTGTTCTGGGCGGATACTGTGGCCAGCCTCCAGCGATTGGGCATCGCGCTGGGGATCTGCACGCTATCCGCGCTCTTGGTCGGCATGGTGCTGGGCGTGCTGCCCGCCGCGCGCGCCACATTTGGCGCGCTAGTTACAACCGTTGCGGTGATCCCGCCGATCGCGCTGCTGCCGATCTTGTTCATCGTGTTCGGACTGGGTGAGACTGCCAAAGTCGCGCTGATCGTGATCGGCATCACCCCGTTTCTGATCCGCGATCTGGCCGATCATATCACCGCCTTGCCGCGCGAGCAGATGATCAAGGCGCAAACGCTCGGCGCGAGCAGCTGGCAATTGGCGCTGCGGGTCGCGTTGCCGCAAGCATTGCCGCGCCTGATCGCGGGCGTCCGGCTGTCGCTTGGCCCGGCGTGGGTCTATCTGATTTCGGCGGAAGCCATCGCCTCTGATATCGGGCTAGGTTACCGCATTTTCCTCGTCCGCCGCTATCTCTCGATGGATATCATCATTCCTTATGTGGCGTGGATTTCGCTGGTCGCGATTGTGATGGATGTGGCGCTGGCGCAACTCAGCCGCCGCGCCTTCGTCTGGGCGCACGAGGCAGGCCGATGATCAAGGAGAAACCCGCGCTGATCTCATTCAAGAATGTCTGGCTGGAATATGGCGACAAGGTCGTGCTTGAGCGCGTGAACCTTGATATCGCCGAGCGCAGCTTTGTCGGCATTGTTGGCCCATCTGGCGCGGGCAAGAGCAGCTTTCTGCGGCTGGTGCTGGGCCAAGAAGCGCCCACGCGCGGCCAGATCCTGCTCGATGGCAATCCGCTGCCGCCCGAATGTGGGCCCGATCGCGGCGTGGTGTTTCAGCGCTATTCGGTGTTCCCGCACCTCACCGCGCTGCGCAACGTGATGTTTAACCGCGAATGTGTGTCCGCCCCGTTCACCGCGCGGCTCTTTGGTGCGGCGCGGCGCGCGGCCGTGGCAGAGGCCGAAGCCATGCTCGAGCATGTCGGCCTCGCCGATGCGCGCCACAATTATCCAGCGCAGCTTTCGGGCGGGATGCAGCAACGCCTTGCCATCGCGCAGGCGCTGATGGCGCGCCCGCGCGTGCTCTTGCTTGATGAGCCGTTTGGCGCGCTCGATCCCGGCATCCGGCAGGATATGCACCGGCTGATCACGCGGCTGTGGCACGAGCACGCACTCACCGTGCTGATGGTCACGCACGATATCAAGGAAGCGTTCAAGCTCGGCACGCGGGTGATCTCGTTCGATAAGCGCCGCGTCGATCCCCACGCGCCGCACCGCTATGGCGCGACCGCCGTTTATGACCTGAACCTTGAACGCAAAGCGGCGGCAGATGCCATTGCGACCTAACGAGTAGTATTACGATTGACAGAATCGGTAATAATTATGAGAATAAGCGAGTGACCAAAGACCTGCCCCCAACCAGTCTCGCCCGGCTCAGCATGAGCCTCCCGGCTGAGCTTTCCCGCCAGCTTGATGCGATGGTGGAAGAACGCGATCTGTCCTCACGTTCGCAGCTGATTGCCGAGTTGATCCGCAATGAATTGGCCGAACATGGCGCCGCGGTTCGCCCCGAACATATGCTCGCGGGCACGATCACGCTGGTTTATCGCGCCGATATGGGCCGCGTGCGCCATCAGCTGGCGCAGACGCAGACAGACTATCTGAAGGAAGTGATTTCCTCGCAGCACGTGTTTCTGGAAGACGATCAATCGCTCGAAGTGCTGCTGGTGCAAGGCCCAGCGCGGCGGCTGCGCGCGCTCTGCGATGCCTTGCGCAAAGTGCGCGGGGTGCAGCAGCTGCGCCTGTTCACCACCACCGCGCTGCTTCCCCCGCTCTATGATTCCGA
>JBBRXQ010000120.1:0-7005 GCA_038238515.1 Sphingomonadales bacterium
GTCGGTGGTCACCAATCGGACCGAGGAGATATGCTGCCCGGCGATCCAGCGCGCTGCCTCCAGCGCGTTTGAACGGGTGTCGACAGAATCGAAACCAAGCGTAATGCAGCAGGCCATGAGCGCCGGTGATACGTCGTATTCTGCCTCGAACTCTTGCGGTCGGACTTCACTGGCAACTCCGGCGACCAGCAATTTCTGGGCGCGGGCAGTGCGCAGCATCTCTATAGCGCGCGGGATGCGGCCTGCGCCGCCAGTCAGAGCGATAATGCCATCAGTTTTCTGAAGCCCAGCTGGCTGCGGGAGGAGCATCGCAAACCACAAAAATCCCAGCACCCAAAGGAGCATCAACGCAGATATCAATCGGCGAAACAAGCCGGGTGGCTTTTTCACAGCATGCGCCTGAGCGCGGCCAGCACCGTGAGCCGCGCGGTTAACACCGCCAGCGCCACTCCGAGCAGAGGGATCAGCGCGATGAGCGCCCAATCTAGCCACCCGAGCACCGCAGAGCCGATCATGCCCGAGCCAAGCGGCGCGAATTGCCGCCCCAGCGCGGTGATCGTGATGACGCCTAGCACCAATCCAGCAAGGCCGCCCACGGCCGCGTCAAAGGCCATCGATCGCTGAAACACACGCGCGATCTGGCGATCCGTGCCCCCCAACATATGGACAACCTCGATCGTCTCGCGGTGGTTGCTCAGCGCATTGCGCGAAGCCAGCAAAACCGCTGCGATTGTCGCCAGCGCGAGCAGCGTGATCAGCCCACTTGCCAGCCATTGCAGCGCATTGATTGCACCAAACACTGGCGCTAGCCAGCCCGCTTGCGCATCAATCCGGGCTGCCTGCGCAACCGCCACAATCCGCGCGCGCAAGGCGGCGATCCGCGCTGGCGTTGCGCTCTGGCGCAGCCGCACATCGATCATGGCCGGAATGGGCAGCGCTTCGATATCGTCGCCGGGGCGGGTGCCCAGCCAGGGCTCGACCAGCGCGTTCAGAGCATCCTGCGCAACGGGGGCAGCATCCAAAACATCGGGATCCGCGCGCAGCGCAGCCAGCGCCGAGCGCGCCTGCCGGTTGCGCTCGGCCGGCGCGGCTGAAACGATCTGCACCGTAACCCCGCCTTCCAGATCGGCGCTGGCAGTGGTGGCCACATTGCGCAGCGCAAGGCCGCTGGCTGCGGCCACTACGGTCAGCGCGATCATGATTCCAATTACCCAAGGCATCGGCCCAGTTAGCTGGCTTTCTGGCAGCAAACGGGCGTCAGCAGCATCGCCGCGTTGGCGCAACGCTGACAGCCAGTTGCCAACCGCCGAGAAGCGATTGTTCTGCGGTTTTGCAGCGCTCATTGGTTTTTCATGTCCAGCCGCGCTGCGGGAGGGCTGCGGCGGGGCGGATACCGCAACGCGCCGGTTGGATCGCTGAGCCGCCCCCGGTCAAGTCGCATGATCAGCGATTCGGGCACATTGCGGATCAAATGCGCATCGTGCGTCGCAACAACCACCGTCGTCCCTAGCCGGTTCAGGCTTTCAAACAGCCGTAGCAGCTTCAGCGCCATGTCTGGATCGACGTTTCCAGTTGGCTCATCCGCTACCAAAATGTCAGGCCGCGCGATCACCGCGCGCGCAATCGCCACGCGCTGTTGCTCGCCGCCCGAAAGCGTGGCGGGGCGCGCGCCAAGCCGGTCGCCGAGGCCCACCCATTCGAGCATGTCGGTGACGGGCTTGGTAATCTCGCGTTCAATCACCCCGGCTACGCGCAGCGGCAGGGCGACATTATCAAATGCCGAGAGATGCGAAACTAGCCGGAAATCCTGAAAAACGACCCCAATCCGCCGCCGAAATCCCGGCAGGCGTCCGCGCGGCAGCGTGATCGCATCGGTGCCAAACATCCGGATCAGCCCGCGTGAGGGCCGTTGCGAAAGATACAGCAGTTTGAGCAAGCTGGTCTTCCCCGCGCCGCTTGCACCGGTCAGGAAATAGAAACACCCCGGAAAAAGCGTGAACGAAACATCGGTCAACACCTCTTTGTCGGTGCCATAACGCAGCCCGACATTGTCGAACTGGACAATCTCGCTTTCTGGATGGCTCATGTCTGGCGAAGTGATCCTAGGAATACAGGTCGCGGTATTTACGCACCTAAGGCCTATAACCGGCAATCCATGTGGAAAAAAGGCCGCAGAAGCACTTCTCCCCGCCCATGCCTATTGTAGCAGGGGCAGGCCATGCCTAACCACGGTAAATGATTTTTGCGTGCCCCGCCTGCTCAACACGGTATGTCGTTCCTGACAGCGCGATTGGTATTGACGGACGCACTGTTCGCTGCGCCAAGTGCCGCCACAGCTGGTTTCAAGCTGGACACAGCCTTCCGCCACGCGCCGAGCCTGACATTTCCGATCAGCGCAGCGCGGCCCCGCTTGCGCAAACCCAGCCAGAGCAATTCCAGTCCGCACAAAATCAGCCTAAGCAAACCCGGCCGTCTAACTCTGAAGGTCCAGACGGCGGTGCTTACGCTGGCCTAGGCGCAGCTGTGCCCGAGCCTGCCGCTGTGCGGCAGAGCGCTGTGCCCGAGCCTGCCGCTGTGCGGCAGAGCGCTGTGCGCATAGAGGCAGATGCATTCGCCGATGCGCCCTCTGGCTTTGAGCATGAACCGCCTTTCCGTCCGCGCCGCAATACCGGCAAGTTATGGACAATGGCGGGAGCGACCTTCGCTCTATCCGTTGCGGGTTTGATTGGGTTCGCTGCGGTGTTTGGTTTGCCTGATTGGCTGCCGATCGCGCGCGCGACGTTTGCGTCCGCGCCGCGCGATCTCGAATTGTCGTTCCCGCCCGAACGGCAGGACCGGCGGACCTTGCCCAACAAGTCCGAATACTTTGGCGCAAGCGGCACGGTCACCAATATTGGCAAGGATATTCGCGAAGTTCCGCCGATTCTCATCGTGCTTCGCGATGACAAGAATCGCATCGTTTACACGTGGGACGTTAGCCCGCCGCAACAGCGATTGCGTCCCGGTGAGAGCGTGACCATCAACGAAGCCGTCACCGATGTACCCAAGAGCGCCAGTTTTGCCGAGATAGGCTGGAAGCCCGACTGAAAATTCCGCGCGATCGCGGTTGCACGCTGCAAAGTCCTTTGCTAGTGGCGCACCCCTACCCACGAGGGTTGCCCTTGGCTGAAACATTGGGCCCCTCATGCGATATGCGGTCGTGGCGGAATTGGTAGACGCGCAACGTTGAGGTCGTTGTGGGCGAAAGCCCGTGGAAGTTCGAGTCTTCTCGACCGCACCAGATAGTCCTGAATAAATTCCCCTAAAGGGTCCCTGCGCTGAACGCCTCGGCATGGGCTGCTTGCGCGGCTTCGGTGCTACGAGGCAGCGGCCGCCACAACACTCCCGCTGCGCTCAAGCTTGCCCCAGCCCACGGCCGGGCCGCGCAGCGCAGCGGCCACCGCGCGGATTACCACCCAGTACATCAGTTGCCGATAGATAAAGCGCTGCGCCACCAGCAAATGCGCCGGATAGCCCCGTTCTCGTGGTTCGAGCCAATAAGCGATGGCCCCGCTAGCAACATCGATGCTGGCAAACGCCAGCCAATATATCGTCATGCGCAGCACATCGGATTGCGTTTGCGCCCATCCATGCTGCATCACACGAACGATAGTATCTATAACGCTGATAACCAGTGCCAGATCGATGATCGGCGAAATCACGGCGAAGAAGATTTGGAATAACCATGCTTGCGGCAAGCCCACCAGCGCAAGGCCAGCTGGCTGCCGCGTCCGCAGGATCGCGCGGTGCTTCCACAGGCACTGAAGCGTGCCGAATGCCCAGCGAAAGCGTTGCTTGGCGAGCGAGCGGAATGTTTCGGGTGCCTCGGTCCACGCCACCGCGCCGATGTCATACCCCACTTGCCAACCAGCGCACTGGATCGCAATCGTCAAGTCCTGATCTTCTGCCAATGTATCAACCGGATAGCCGCCTACCGCATCCAGCGCCGCGCGCCGCCACGCGCCCACTGCGCCGGGAACAACCGTCATCGCATCAAACTGCGCCAGCGCGCGGCGCTCCAGATTTTGCGCGGTAACGTATTCCACTGCCTGCCAGCGGGTGACAAGATTGACCCGGTTGCCCACTTTGGCATTGCCCGCGACAGCTCCCATCGCCGGATTGGCAAACCAGCGCCCTAGCCGCGCAATCGTGGTGGTTTCAAATTGTGTATCGGCATCCAGCGCGATGATCACATCGCCCCCTGCCAAAGCCATCCCGCGATTGAGCGCGCGAGCCTTGCCGCCATTCTCGAGCGTTAGCAGTCGCACGCGCGGTTCGCTGGCATATGCCGCTGTTACCGCAGCACTCGTGCCGTCGGTCGAGCCATCATCGATCACGATCACTTCAATCCGCACGTCGGTGCTGGCCAGCACCCGCGCAATCGATCCAGTGATCACTTTTTGCTCGTTAAACGCGGGGATCAATACCGAAACAAAGCGTTCAGGATCAATCGGCGGCGGAACCGGCGCTTTGCCATCATAGCGCGATTTAACCGCGAGCACCGCGATCAGCACCGCGCGAGCGATCCCAACCGCAATGGCGACAAAGAACAGCCATTTGATCACAAAGAGGATTCCGGCAACGACCAGAAACACGCCAATGTCGGCGCGCACCTCCATGAGGTCGAAGCCTTTAACATCAGGGTTGATCGCGGCATGGGGCATGCCGGCCAGCGCCGAAACCGGCACAAGCGTTATCCCGCGCGCGCGTAGCCCGTCGATAATCGCAGGCAAAGCCGCCACGGTCTCGCTCCGATCGCCGCCGCCATCGTGCAGAAGCATGATTTGCTCAGATTTTTCGGAATTGTTACTCGCGACTTGCGCCAGAGCAGAGCTTACAATGGCCTTCACGCCGGGGCGCTGCCAGTCATCCGGATCAACATGCAGCCCAACATTGAGATAGCCGCGCTGCTGCGCCTCCAGCGCCGGACTCAACTCGTCGGTCGTGGTCGGCTCGGCATCGCCGAAATAGGGCGCGCGAAACAATCGCATCGAATGACCGGTGTATGCCTCCACCAGACGCTGGGTGGTGTTCAGCTCAAACTCAATGCCCGTGTCTGAGACATGGGCCATATTGGGATGCGTGTAGCTGTGGTTCCCCAGCTCGCTGCCATCGGCTAAAATGCGATTGAGCAGTCCTGGCTGGGTAACTGAGTTTTCGCCGATTACGAAGAATGTCGCCGGGGCCTTTTTCGCCTCAAGAATATCAAGGATCTGCGGGGTCCACGTGGGATCTGGGCCATCATCAAAAGTGATCGCAACCATGCCGGGCCGGTCGCCCCCGCGCCGCACCACAAACGGTGTGGGCAAACTCAGAAAATGCTCGTCGCGGATCAGGCCGCGCGTATCGCCGGTGATAGTGCGAATGCCGTCGCGCGGGGTCGCTGCGATCCGCAACAGTTCGCCATTGCCTTCGACATCGACGTTGCCCACCGGATGTAACACTGAAAGATCAGGCAGTTTCGCCGATCGGAACCCCGCGACTGCATTCCAATAGCCGGGGTCTTCGCTGCCCAGCCGCCACAGCGCCACTCCGGCCACCCCGGTCAGATCAGCAGCACGCAGCTCGTTCCAAGCCGAAGCCGCGTCGAGCATCCAGACGGTGTGAATTTCGCCGTTCTCTTCGTATTGAAACGTTGCGTTGCCGCTGGCCTTGTCAAAGCGCACCTCGGCGTGGCTGTCGTTCGCCGCTAGCCATGCCTCTTCATCGCTCAAGCTGTCGGCTGTCTTGCCGTGCCAATCATAAGCATAATTGCCAACGGCCAAGATCGCTTTGCCTTTGGGAACTTGTTTCAGCGCGCGGCCAAGATTGCTAACAAACCAGCTCTGTGAAGCAATCGGCCCTGCTTCGTATCCGGGTGAATGTTCGTCATAATTCATCAGAAACACGCGGTCGGCAACTTTGCCAAAAGCGGCAAGATCGAACGCAGGGTCTTCCACCGGCAAGGCGAGCGTAACCAGCCAGCCACGAGGCGCAAACGCGGCGTGCGCTTCTGCCAGAAAGCGCAAGTAATCTGCGCTCGCGCTGGGGGGCAGCTCTTCCAGATCGAACACTGCGCCGATCCCGCCCTCGCGCACCACGATAGCGGTGGTCCAGCTGAGCAACGCCTTGCGCCGCACGGGGCTGTGGAGGATCGCCGCCATCCCGGCGCCATCCCAGCTGTCGTTCGCCGCGTTCTGGATCATCGGCAGCACTTTGGGCCGGTTGAGCGCAACACCGATAATGCGGTCAAACTGCCTGTCGGGCGCGTAATGCGCAATCTTGCCGCCGCCCGTTACGCTCGCCAGCGAGGGCACCACCCAATCAAGCTGGCCAACATGGCGCGCAAGCGAGGCCTTGCTGTCCGGGTCCCACGGCACATAAAAGCCGACCGAGACTTGATGGGTTGCAGCAGCGCCGATTCGCGCTTTGGGCAGCCAAGCCCCTAGATTGTGCCGAACTACCGCGACTTGTTTGGAAATCGGGCGGGCCTGAGAGCGTTCGCCAAGCGGGTAAATCGCCTTTGGCACCGGAACCGCGATTACCGTAAGTGCAAAACCAATCGCCGCTGCGACAATCAGCGCTAGCAACACCGCAACCACCCGCAGCGACCATTTCTGGCGCTGCCCGCTCGCATCGTAAAATACGGCTCGCTCCAATTGCGGTACCTATGGAAAAAACTGCGGTCAGGCCAAAATACTCCAGTGTCGAATTTCATATGTACCCACCGTGTACGTTGCCCGCTTGCCTCAGGCAGTCGCACTATGAATGAGCGCGCGCACGGCGGCATTGGGAAAGCGGCGTGCGGTGGTGACCGCATAAAATGTCTCGGCAAGGCCCGGCAAAGCGTCCGCTTCAACCAGCGCGCCCGAGGCCAGTTCGTCGCGCACCGCGATCGGGGGCAGCACTGCCAGCGCAAATCCCTCGCGCACCAGCAAGCGCATCATCGCCATGTCGTCCACCTCGGCGGCGATTTGCGGGCGCACA
>JBBRXQ010000121.1:0-6988 GCA_038238515.1 Sphingomonadales bacterium
AAAGTCCGTTGTTGTTAGTATCGAGCACAACCTGCGTGATCGTGCCATCAAAGGCGTTCCCAGAAACTCTAGGATCGGCGACAAGATCAAATGCTTCGGGGCCATTGCCGCTGTTGGTGACAGAATATATCAGCACCGCCGGAGCACTGCCAACAGAGGCCGGCGCTGTGCTGAGCGTAGTAACGGCCACATTCAGCAGCTCATCGACTTTGACAACGACCTTGTTTGAGGTGACTGAGCCGGTTTCGGTGCCAGACTTATAGGTGGCTGATGCGGTGTTTTCGATCAGCGTGCCTGCAAGGACACCTGCCGCATGCGCGGCATTGCTGACGGAAAGGGAGGCGAGGCTGCATCCAGCGATGCAGAGCGCCCGGCGAGAAAGGCTGAGATAAGTGGTCATACTCAGGGCTTTTCCCATGTTGTGGTTAAGAACGGGTTAGCCACGGGTCCGATGTTACATTTCGAAACATTTGATCGCTTGGCGCGGAGCGCGGACCCGCTGGAAGGGGGGCGCCTAGCCGCTGCGCACCGATTCATTGCCGCTGCCCCAGCGCGCGCTTGTGATGCTGCGCGCCAGCGCCTAGATGCACGCTCATGGCAGGAGAAATTTTAGACAATCATGGGCGCGGCAGCGCTGGATTCACTTGGCCGTCGATCCATCCCGAAGGACGCAAGTTTGCCGCGCTGACGGGCGGGCTCTGCCTTATCGCAGCGCTGTTTGTGGGCCAGTTTGCGGCTTGGCCGTTGGCCGCGCTTACGGTTTTTGTTCTTGCGTTCTTTCGCGATCCAGAGCGGGTAACCCCGCGCGCCAACTCATTCATCGTTTCCCCGGCAGATGGGCTGATCACATTGATCACGAAGGTTGCCCCGCCGCGCGAACTGGTCGCCGATGATGGCAGTGGCGCGCGCGGTCTCAGTGGTGCGCCGCTGACGCGCGTCTCAATTTTTATGTCTGTGTTCGATGTGCATATCAATCGCACGCCGATCGGCGGAACCATAAAGCGGGTGATCTACATTCCTGGGAAATTCCTCAATGCCGATCTCGACAAGGCGAGTGAGGAGAACGAGCGGCAGCATTTCCTCGTTGAGCGCGGAGATGGCGTGCAAATCGGCTTTACCCAAATCGCCGGATTGATCGCGCGGCGGATTATTCCTTTTGTCAAAGCGGGCGATATGGTCGCTGGCGGTCAGCGCGTTGGATTGATCCGCTTTGGCAGCCGGGTTGACGTTTACTTGCCCGAGGGGACCGAGCCGAGAGTTATCATGGGCCAGCGGGTTTTGGCAGGCGAGACGGTGCTGGCCGAACTTGGCCAGATGTTGACGATCGACGGCGTGCGGCAATGACAACCCCGCCAGTGACCACTCCGCCAGCAACCGGTTTGGATGGAGTGGGCGATGAGGTGCCCACGGCTATGTCTCAGCAACTGGCGGGCGATCTTACTGGCAATCTAACACTGGATATGGCCGAAGATATTGGACGCGCCAAACTTCCGCGCGGACTGACCTTACGCGCGATGGTCCCCAACGCGATCACGTCGGCGGCGCTGTGCTGCGGGCTGACCGGTATCCGATTTGCAATTGGCGGTGATTGGCGAAGCGCGGTCTTAGCGGTTATTCTGGCTGCGGTGCTCGATGGGATCGATGGCCGAGTGGCGCGATTGATGAAAGCCGAATCGCGCTTTGGCGCGGAATTGGATAGCCTTTCCGATGTGATCGCTTTTGGCGTTGCGCCGGCGCTGATACTGTATCTGTGGTCGTTGCAAGAGGTGCCCAAGTTTGGCTGGTTGGCCGCGCTCGCCTTGGCGGTGTGCTGCGCGCTGCGGCTGGCGCGCTTCAACGCGCAGATCGATATGGCCCCCCAACCGCACAAGCTGGCCGGATTTTTTACCGGCGTTCCTGCTCCTGCGGGAGCAGGTTTGGCGTTCCTTCCGCTTTATTTGTGGATGGCCAGCGGGCGCGCAGAATTTCGCGAGCCGCTGTTTGTTGGGGCATGGAGCCTCGCTACCGCGTTTTTGATGATATCCAACATAGCGACCATGAGCTGGGTTTCTTTGCGTCCTCGCCGCACCATTCGGCTTGAACTTATCGCCTTGTCTGGGCTGGTGATCGCCGCATTGCTAACCGAGCCTTGGTTTACACTCGTGGGCGTATGCGCGGTTTATCTTGCGCTGATGCCGCTGGGGATGCTTCGCTATGCCAAAATCAGGCGGCTTCGCGCAACGGCTCGCTAAGCAATACTTCTGCATCTGACCACCGGCTAATCGCATACCGCGGTGCCGGGCAGATATGCCCCACCGTAACACGGGCGTTCCCTGCCGGAACTTCGGTTAGCCGAACCAGAAATTCGCGGTCGCGCGCGATCAGCCGCGCATCGGCGATGACTTGTCGCATCGCTGCAGATTGGGCCAGCACAGTCACGACAATGCTGCCGATTGCGGCCGCACCTGAAGCTGCGATGACGAGCGAAGCAAGAATTGCGAGCATTGGCCTGCCTTTCAATCTGCGAGCCTGTTGGCAATATGCTTGACAGGCTGTGGATAACGTGTGGAAATGATAACGCTTGCAAACGATGTTCGGTTCCAACCGCCGTTGAGTTACTTGTTCTCTTTTTGTTCTCAGCGGTCAAGTGAAAACATCGGCGCATCCGAAAATTTCGATCTTTTCTGCGTGGCTTTGTTTCGTACTCTGCGCTAAAGCACTAATTCGCTGAGGTCTGGTCTAGGTAAGGTGCCTAAGGTCAGTACCCTTAGTATTCCACATGGGAAGCACCCAAACCGGTGCCATAAGCGGGTTCTCCGCGATGGTTCTGCGCTTCCCAGAGGTCGAACCGGAAAGGAATATCCTATGGCGGCTCCAGTCGTCACAATGCAGCAATTGATTGAGGCCGGCGCACATTTCGGCCATCAAACTCACCGTTGGAACCCGCGCATGAAGCCGTATATCTTCGGTGCGCGTAACGGCATCCACATTTTGGATCTCTCGCAGACTGTGCCCCTGATGGCGCGCTCACTCGAATTCATTTCGGCAACCGTCCAATCTGGTGGCAAAGTTCTGTTCGTGGGCACCAAGCGTCAGGCGCAAGAGCCCATCGCTCAGGCGGCGCGCGCTTCGGGTCAGCACTTCGTCAATCATCGCTGGCTGGGCGGAATGCTCACCAACTGGAAGACGATCTCGGGCTCAATCAAGCGGTTCAAGGCGTTGGAAGAACAGCTTTCGGGCGACACTGCCGGCCTTACCAAGAAAGAAGTTCTCCAGTTGACGCGCGAGCGCGACAAGTTTGAGCTTTCACTGGGCGGCATCCGCGACATGGGCGGCATTCCCGACGTTATGTTCGTTATCGATGCCAACAAGGAAGAATTGGCGATCAAAGAAGCCAACGTGCTGGGTATCCCAGTGGTGGCTATTCTCGATTCGAATGTTTCGCCCGATGGCATCGCATTCCCGGTTCCCGCGAATGACGACGCCAGTCGTGCGATTCGTCTGTATTGCGATGCAGTTGCTGCGGCAGCTACGCGCGGCGGGCGTGACGCGACGATCGCCTCAGGCGCAGATCTGGGCGCAATGGATGAGCCGCTTCATGAAGAAGCGATCGAAGTTGCTGTGACCGCCGAGGCGCCAGAATCGACCCAAGTCTAGGCCAAAGTCTAGGCGCGGTCTCTGTGATTGGGCCGCCCGCAACGTTCTGTTGCGGGCGGCCCGTCATGGAAATGACCTTATCTGCGAATACGAGCCCGCAGCATGGCCGGCTGTCATATCCGTCTGGCTGCACGCATGACAAACGAAGCTTTCAAGAACAAAGGATGAGCGCAATGGCTTATACCGCCGCTGACGTGAAGACCCTGCGCGAGCGCACTGGCGCCGGCATGATGGACTGCAAACGAGTATTGGAAGAAACCGCTGGAGATTTGGAAGCCGCGGTTGATGCGCTGCGCGCACGCGGGCTTGCCGCTGCGGCCAAAAAGTCGAGCCGCACAGCAGCCGAAGGCTTGGTCGGGATTGCCGTTTCGGGCACGAAGGGCGTTGCGGTCGAGGTGAATTCGGAAACCGACTTTGTTGCCAAAAACGATCAATTTCAGGATTTTGTGCGCAAGGTGACTGATGTTGCTCTGGCGACCGGGCTGGCAGAGGTTGAGGCTCTGAAAGCGGCGGCTTATCCCGGCGGCGGAACGGTGAGCGAGACGCTGACCAACAATGTTGCGACAATCGGCGAGAACCAGCAATTGCGCCGGATCAAGCAGGTTTCGGTCAACGCCGGTTTGATTGTGCCTTACATGCACAACGCTGCCGCGCCAAACCTTGGCAAAATCGGCGTGCTGGTCGCGCTCGAATCCGAAGCTGGCGCAGATGTGCTTGAGCCACTGGGCAAGCAAATCGCGATGCATATCGCGGCTGCTTTCCCGCAGGCGCTCAGCGCCGACGCGCTTGATCCCGAAATGATCGCCCGCGAGCGCAAGATTGCGGCGGAAAAGGCGGCCGAGACTGACAAGCCCGCCGATGTGCAGGCCAAGATGGTAGATGGCGCGATTGCCAAATTTGCCAAAGAAAATGCGCTTCTGAGCCAAGTCTTCGTGATGGACAACAAAACGCCGATTGCTCAAGTGGTCGAAGCTGCGGCCAAGGCGGCAGGAACAAAGATCGCGCTGGTCGATTATGCGCGGTTCCAGCTTGGCGAAGGCATCGAAAAAGAAGTGACCGACTTTGCCGCCGAAGTGGCAGCAGCCGCCGGCATCAAGTAAACTTTTCCGCGTTACATCCATATCCCCGCGCGGCCTTGTGGCTGCGCGGGGATGTCTATGTCTGCCAATTGGCACTGTCTGCTTCGCGCTCTTGGCAGTGGTTCGCTTGTGCGTATAAGGGCGGCGCCTAACGATATGAGTATTTTAAACCGATGAGCCTTCCCTCATTCAAGCGTATTTTGCTCAAGCTGTCGGGCGAGGTGCTGATGGGCAATCAGCCCTTCGGCATCGACACCGATTTCGTCAGCGAAATGGCTGAGGAAATAAAGGCCGCGCAGGCGACCGGGCTGCAAATCTGTCTAGTGATCGGGGGCGGCAATATTTTTCGCGGCATGGCGGGCGCGGCCAAGGGCATGGACCGCGCGCAGGCCGATTATATGGGCATGCTAGCGACCATCATGAACGCACTGGCGATGCAAAGCGCGCTAGAAAAAATTGGCGTGCCCACCCGCGTGCAATCGGCAATCCAGATGGATGAAGTGTGCGAACCGGTGATTCGCCGCCGCGCCGAACGGCATCTCGAAAAAGGCCGTATAGTGATTTTTGCCGCCGGCGTTGGTAGCCCCTATTTCACCACCGATTCGGGCGCTGCGCTGCGCGCCGCCGAGATGAAATGCGATGCCTTGCTGAAAGGCACCAGCGTTGACGGTATTTATGACGACGATCCCAAAAAGAACGCAGCAGCCAAACGCTATGTAACGGTTGATTATGATACCGTTTTGGCCAACAATCTTAAAGTAATGGATGCCTCCGCTGTGGCCCTTTGCCGCGATAATGATATTCCCATCGTGGTATTCTCGATCCGCGAGCACGGCAATCTTGCGCGTGTTCTGGCGGGCGAGGGCACCCAAACGATCGTAAAAAAGGAAGCCTGAACCCATGGCCAAGTATGACAAGGCCGATCTTGAGCGCCGGATGAAGGGCGCGGTCGAAGCGCTGAAGCATGATCTTTCCGGCTTGCGCACGGGCCGCGCGCATACCGCGCTGCTCGAACCGATCATGGTCACCGTTTATGGCGCGAGCACCCCGATTACTCAGGTCGCCACGCTTTCGGCGCCAGAGCCGCGCATGCTTTCGGTGCAAGTGTGGGACAAATCAAACATCGGCCCAGTTGAAAAAGCGATCCGTTCGGCGGGGCTGGGGCTAAACCCGATCAACGATGGCAATACGCTGCGCTTGCCGATCCCCGATCTGACCGAAGAGCGCCGCAAGGAATTGGCGAAGCTGGCCAGCCAATATGCCGAAAAGGCCCGTATCGCGATCCGCAACGTGCGCCGCGATGGGATGGAATCGCTGAAAGCCGACGAAGCCAAAAAGGAAATCGCCGAGGATGCGCGCAAGCGCGGCGAAACCGAGCTTCAGAAGCTGACCGATGAGGTTATCAAGGCCGCTGATGAAGTAACCGCGTCGAAGGAAAAGGAAATCCTCGGCAAGTGACCCTTCGTCAGGCTCATGGGGAGCGGAAGGTTCTTGAAGCGGGCGGCGCACCGGGCGCTCCTGCGCGCCATGTTGCGATTATTATGGACGGCAATGGGCGCTGGGCCAAGCAGCGGCATTTGCCGCGCGCCATCGGCCATAAGCGCGGGGTTGAAGCGGTGCGCGAAGTGGTGCGCGCGGCGCGCAATATGGGCCTTGAAGCTCTCACAATTTATGCATTCTCATCGGAAAACTGGCGCCGACCCGCTGATGAAATCAGCGATCTGATGGGGTTGCTGCGCGCTTTTATCAAAAGCGATTTGGACGAGTTTGTCGCCAACGATGTGCGGCTCAAGATTATCGGCGACATCCGCGTGTTTGCGCCCGATATCATCGCGATGATCGAGGATGCGCTTGCCCGCACGTCGCACAATCGTGGCACGACGCTGGCGATTGCGCTCAACTATGGCTCACAACAGGAAATTGCCCGCGCGGCCGGGCTGGCAGCGCTCAAGGGCGAAGTGACGGTTGAGGCAATTGATGCAGAGCTTGATACCGCCGATCTGCCGCCGCTCGATCTGCTGATCCGAACATCGGGCGAGGTGCGTTTGTCCAATTTCCTGCTCTGGCAGGCGGCCTATGCCGAAATGCAGTTTTTGGATGTGCTTTGGCCTGATTTCACACCGGCCCATCTGCGCGATGCGCTTGATCAGTTTTCCACCCGCGAGCGCCGCTTTGGCGGACGTTGATCCCATCGAAATAGAAACGCCCCTTGCGGCACAATCTGATCTCCCGGTGCGGGTTGCATCGGCCGCCGTGATGCTGGTCATCGCAGG
>JBBRXQ010000122.1:0-6986 GCA_038238515.1 Sphingomonadales bacterium
GATGATGATATAGCAAAGCAAGCTGCAGAATTCATTGGGAATTTTGCCGTTAGTAAAAGTCTGAACGCAATAGGGGCCTATCAAAATGTCGCGTTTCTCTAAAATCATTTCAACTTCGCTGCTGCTGTCAGTGGCAATGCCATTTGCCGCACACGCTCAGAGCGCACCTGCAGCCGCTGCTGATGCGGTCGCTGCTGATGATGCGGCAACCGCCGCCATCGTGGTTCTCGGCACACGCCGCACAGATCGCACTGTGGTTGACTCCGCATCGCCAATTGATGTGATCGGCGCCGCCGAATTGAGCACGCAACCAGCGTCGAACTTGCTCGACGTGGTTCGCAACCTGATCCCTTCGTTCTACGTTGGTCAGAACAGCATTTCAGACGCTTCGACGTTTGTGCGTTCGCCATCGCTGCGCGGCCTTCCCGCCGACAACATCCTCGTGATGCTGAACGGCAAGCGTTTTAACCGCTCGGCCTTGGTGCAGGTTTATAACGGCAGCGACACCGCGCTGGGCTTTGGTTCGCAAGGTTCGGATATATCGTCGATCCCCGCCATCGCGATCAAGAGCCTTCAGGTTCTGCGCGAAGGTGCTACTGCGCAATATGGTTCGGACGCCATCGGCGGCGTGCTTAACTACGGCTTGCGCGACAACACAGGCGTCGAAGTTCAGGCGCGTTATGGCCAGTTCTACGCTGGCGATGGTGAGAGCATTCAGGTTGCTGGTAACGTCGGCTTCAAGCTGGCTGATCGCGGTTTTGTAAACTTCTCGGGTGAATTCACCAATGATCGTCAGACCAGCCGCGGCGTAACCCGTCCGGTTGCTCTGGAATTTGCGCGGCTTAACCCGTCGCTTGCTTCGCAGCTGCCTAACTTCCCTGGCCCAGTGCAGATCTGGGGTTCTTCGCCTAGCGAATCGTACAAGCTGGTCCTGAACTCGGCTTACGAAATCAATGATGAAGCCAAGGTCTATTTCTTCGCTAACGTAGCGCAGCTCGATGGCAACCAGAGCTTTAACTATCGCTCGCCTATCAGGGCGCCTGTGCCGCTCGCGGTAAACGACGGCTCGGGCAACCCTGCCACACGTCAGCCTGGCCGCAACGGCGCGTTTTCGCATCCTGCGTATTTGACACCATGCCCCGCAGTATCGGTGGGCTGCCCGACAGGCGGCTTTGTCAAAGATGGCAACGTATTCAACTTCTCGACGCTTTATCCAGCTGGCTTCACCCCGCGCTTCATTGGCCGGACCAAGGAAGCAACTGGTACGATCGGCGTGAAGGGTACCTCGGGCAGCAACTTCACCTATGACATCTCGGGCACGTTGGCACGCAACTCGCTCGCGCTGTCGATGACGAACTCGCTCAACCAGTCGTTTGGCCCGCAGAGCCAGACTAGCTTCAAGTTTGGTTCGCTGATCCAGACCGAGCTGAATGCCAATATCGACCTGACCTATGCGGTTGATGCTGGCCTTGCTAGCCCGATCACATTCTCAGCCGGTGCGGAATATCGCCGTGAGAAGTATGAAACCACGCAGGGCGATCTTCAATCATATGCAGCGGGTCCGTTTGCTTCGCAGGCGCTTTATGTGCAGACAGCACCTGGCGTGTATGCGCGTTCGATCGTCGATGGAGCGCCTGAGACAGTCAGCTTCTTGCCGGGTGCAAGCGGTTATGGCGGTGCAAGCTCAGGTTCTGCTTTGCGCCAAACAAACTTCGCGCTCTACCTTGGCGCTGAAGCGGATCTCACGGATAAGCTGACCGTTGGTGCCACAGGCCGCTATGAGCGTTACAATACGTTTGGCGGCGTGTTCGTGGGCAAGGTCAATGCGATCTACAAGATCGTGGATCAGTTCTCGGTTCGCGGTACAATCGGCACCGGTTTCCATGCGCCATCGCCAGGCCAGCAGAACACCGAAATTCTGACCACCGCGTTCCGCGCAGGAACAGGTGAGCAGGTTCAAACCGGAACGTATCGCGTCAACAGCCCGATCTCGCGCTATTTTGGTGCGGTTCCATTGGGCCCAGAGCGTTCCACCAACTTTGGTGCTGGTTTCGTTTTCAACCCATCCAGCGCGCTGACGCTAACGGTTGATGGCTACATCATCAAGGTGCGCAATCGCATCGGTATCTCGCGCGTCTACACAGTTACGACGGCTGACCTTCTTGCATTGCCAGCGCTTGCTGCTGTGGGTGATGGCGGCGACGTTCAGTACTTTACCAACGCATTTGATACCACAACGCGCGGTATCGACGCTGTGGCTAGCTACCGGACAGATGTTGGCACCGGCAAGCTGAATATGACGTTGGCTTATAACTACAACCGAAGCAAAGTGACCCGCTTCGATCCTGCCCAAGTGTCTGCTGCTCGCGTTTCAGACATTTCCAACTTTGCCCCTAATCATCGCATTATCGGTTCGGCTGGTTATGTCATCAATGACTTCAGCTTCAACGCACGTGGTAACTTCTACAGCTCGTGGAGTGCTGCAGAAGACTATCCGGGCCAGGTATTTGGTTCGAAGGTAACTGCTGACCTTGATGCCAGCTACACCTTCGATAAGAAGTACACGCTGACGCTTGGCGCGAATAACCTGTTCAACACCCGGCCTGACCGGATTAGAGGGACATCGGTTAACCCGATCTACGCGCTGACCAACAGCACAGGTGACGGTCAGATCTATCCGCGCAGCGGCGGACCCTTCGGGTTCAACGGTGGGTTCTGGTATATCCGTGCCCGTGTAGTGTATTGATCTTTGCGATACGAAACTGGATTTCGCCGCGCTGATTGTTAAGCGGCGGGTAAAATTGAGTTTGGAAAGACATAATTCCAGCGCCGTTGAGCAAGCGGCGCTGGAATTTTTTTGAGCGAGGCTGGCGTCCCCATTTTTGCCCCAAAAACACGGTCAATACGCGAACAAAGCGCTATGCGTGCTCCGTTCGGCGACATAACATCCGGAGTATATGTGGTATCGCAGGAACTTTGATGTGCTGAATTTTCGATTGGTTGCGCTTTTCTCCAGCAGTCTTTGCCTCTCCGCCGCGCTGGCTTTCGCTTCACCCGGATTTGCGCAAGATCGGCCAACCAAGGGCGAATCGACGGTGGAAGTTTCTGATGAGGGGCGCGAAATTTATGAGCAAATCTGCCAATCGTGCCACATGGCCGATGCCAAAGGCGGCGGCGTGCCGGGGGCGATGTTTCCCGCGCTGGCTGGCAATGCCCGGCTGTCGGACAAGGATTATGGCAGCATCATCCTGTTGAAGGGGCGCGGCGGGATGCCTTGGTTCACCGACATGTTGACGCGTCCGCAGATTGCCGCAGTGCTCAATTATGTGCGCGGCCATTTTAACGATTATCACGACACGGTGACGGTGGCCGATCTTGACCGGATCACCACTGCCAATCCGCCTGTGCCCGATTGCAATTGCGGCCACTGAATTACGTTACTGGCAGAATGGCCATCCAGCCAATGTTGCCGCCAAAGGGGGTTTGATGTTTGATCAATTCAATGCGCCAACGCGGCGCGATCTGCTCTCGATGATCGGCAAAGTGGGCGGCGGCGCGGCGATGTATCAGGCGATGACAGTGCTGGGCCATGCTGCCGAATCGCAATTTACCGGCCCCCCGCAATTGAGCGGCGCGCGGCCCGGCGCATCGGTATTGGTGCTTGGCGCCGGCCTTGCGGGCATGCTGGCGGCCTATGAGCTGACCAAGGCCGGTTACAAGGTCAAGATCCTAGAGCTGCAAGACCGCGCAGGCGGGCGCAATATGACCATTCGCGGCGGCGATACGGTCACCGAGCTTGGCTCTGTGCAAAAGGTGAATTTCGCGCCGGGCAATTACCTTAATCCCGGCCCGTGGCGGATTCCGCATCACCATCGCACCGTGCTGCATTATTGCAAGGCGCTGGGGGTTGAGCTTGAGCCATTTTTTCAGCTGAATCAGAACACGCTGATCCACCGCAAGGATGCCTTTGGCGGCAAGCCGCAGCATCTGCGCGACATGTCGATCGATTATAAGGGCCATGTGTCTGAGCTGCTCGGCAAGGCGCTTAATGCCGGCGCGCTCGACAAAGAAGTGACTGCCGAGGATAAGGCCAAGCTGCTGGAAGCGATGCGTTCGTGGGGCGTGCTCGACAAGAACATGAAGTTTACCAAAAGCGACAAGGTTGCCGATCAGCGCGGCTATGAACGTGCGCCGGGCGGCGGTGTGAACGGCGCGCCGATCCCCAATGATGTCTCGAGCTTGCCCGATATGCTCTCATCCAAAGTGTGGGACCTGATGGGGTTTTATTCTGAGTATGTGATGCAGGGGTCGATGTTTCAGGCCAAGGGCGGGATGGACATGATTGGCAAGGCGTTTCAGGCGCGCGTGGGCAAGATGATCCGGTTTAACACGCGCATCAGCAAGATCGCGCAGGACGACAAGGGCGTAACCGCCACCTGGGTTGATGCCAAAACCGGCGCGGCGGGCGAAACCAAGGCCGATTGGATGGTCTGCACCATTCCCGCCACCATCCTTGGCCAGATTGATATGCAGGTGTCCGATACCAAGAAGGCCGCGATTAAGGCGCTGCCTTATGGCAATTCGGTGAAGATCGGGCTGGAAATGAAGCGCCGCTTTTGGGAAACGGACTATGCGATCTATGGCGGGCACAGCTTCACCGATCAGGCGATCGGGCTGATTTCCTACCCCAATTCGAAGTTTTTTTCAGAAGGCCCGGCGGTGCTGCTGGGCGCGTATCCGTTTGGCGTGGGCGCCTATATGCTCGCGGGGATGACCCCGGAAAAGCGGATCGAGACCGCGCTCAAGCAAGGCGCTGTGTTTCATCCGGCGGAGTACCGCGCCGAGTATCTCTCGGGCGCATCGCTGGCATGGAGCCGGATGCCGTGGATCCTGGGCTGCTGCGCGACATGGAGCGAGGAATCGCGCGCCGCACATTATCAGGATCTGGTGTCGATGGATGGCCGCATCGTGCTCGCGGGTGAGCATTGCTCCTACTATGGCTGCTGGCAGGAGGGCGCGATGCTCTCTTCGCTCGACGCGATTTCGCGGCTGCATACGAAGGCCATGTCGGCTTAAGATTATGGCTGCATAAAATGACGGCGGCTTAAGATTGCGGCTGCGTAACCTTCGGCTTCGCAGGAAAGCGCGCGCGGGGAGAATGCTGTGACCACAATGCGCGTACTCGAAGTTTCATCGCTCGTGCCCGATCTGGCGGGGGTGGCGCTTGCGCAGCGCGCGGTGCCGCAGCCGGGGCCGGGCGAAGCGCTGGTGCGGATTGAGGCGGCGGCGCTGGGCTTTCCCGATTTGCTGATGACCGAGGGGCTTTATCAGGCCAAGCCGCCGCTGCCGTTTGTGCCGGTGATGGAGGGCGCGGGCGTGGTCGAGCGCGCTGGCCCGGGCAGCGAGTGGCGCGCGGGCGACCGGGTGATCGTGGGCGGGATCGGCTGCGCCGCGCAATACGGCGTTTTTGCCGATGCCGCGATTGTCGCGCTTCCGCAAAACCTGAACTTCGCGCAAGGGGCGAGCCTGCGTGCCGCCTATCTCACCGCGTGGGTGGCGCTGGTGCGGCTGGGCCGGGCAGAGGCGGGCGAGACGCTGCTCGTCCACGGCGCGGCGGGCGGGGTTGGCCTCGCTGCGGTTGATCTGGGCCGCGCGCTGGGCCTTACCGTGATCGCGGTGGCATCGAGCGAGGCCAAGCGCGCGGCAATTGCCGAGGCCTATGCGCCTGATCAATTGCTGGCCGGGCCTACCGGCATTCGCGAAGAGGTGCTGGGCCTTACCGCAGGACGCGGGGCCGAACTGGTGTTTGATCCGGTGGGCGGCGATGTGTTTGATGAGGCGCTGCGCTACACCGCATTTGGCGGCCGCCTGCTGGTGATCGGCTTTGCCAGCGGACGCATCCCTGCGGTGCGCGCCAATATCCCGCTGATCAAAGGCTTTTCCGTGGTCGGCGTGCGCGCGGGCGAATATGGGCGGCGCTTTCCGGAACGCGGGGCTGAGAACGTGGCGTCTATTCTGGCGCTGGCAGCAGAAGGGCGCATTCGCCCGCATGTCTCGGCCGAGGTAGCGCTAGACGATTGGCGCGAAGCCTATCTCGCCATGCGCGAACGCCGCGTGGTGGGCCGCACGGTGATTTTGCCGCATCGGTGAGGGGGCAAAAAAAGGGGCTGCCCGTTTCCGAGCAGCCCTTGAAAGTTTGGGAGAGGATGCCTGAAAGGCGCATTCTGAGTGCGCGCACTGGGCTCATCTCGCAAGTGCGAAATAATCTATAGCAGTTGCGTTTACTGCAATCGCGGGTCGGATTTCATCACCAAGCATCGTGTTATTTATCGTGCCGGTAAGAAAATGTGAACGTTTCTAATGGCTCATTCGTTGGGATAGGTCTCATTCAACCGATGCCCGGCAGAGGCAGGGCAGAGGCATGGCAGCGGCATGTTATTGAACTGGGGCATCGCTCTTGCGGGAAAAGCCGAATCGCCCGGCCCTGGCAGACGCAAAAACGGAAAAATGGCGCGTGAGCGGAGCGCGAATCGTGCGCGAATCGTAAAAGCAGTTGCCAGCGCGGCTGACGCGGGCCAGCGTTGGCGGCAATAAGGAGACAACCGACCATGATTAACTATCGCCTCGCCCTTTCTGCCTCGCTTGCCGTGCTGGCGCTCTCTGGCAGCCCTGCGCTTGCCGCCGCCGCGCCGGGCTATCCACAGGCTGAGGCGCAAGTGCTCGATCTGGCGATAAAATCCATCGCGATGCGTTCGGTGCGCGGCGCGGGCAACCGCACCGGCGATGTTGCCGCGCTCTATAAGCAAGCGCTAATCGCGGCGGGCTGGGCGGATGGCGATATCGAAATCACGCCGGTGGACGATACGGCGTTTCTGATCGCCACATGGAAAGGCACTGATCCCGCGCTGAAGCCGCTGGTGATCTCGGGCCATATGGATGTGGTGGAGGCCAAGCCCGCCGATTGGCAGCGTGATCCGTTTGGCCCA
>JBBRXQ010000123.1:0-6940 GCA_038238515.1 Sphingomonadales bacterium
AACGAGATAATAACACGCTTATTCGTGGGGATATTTACCCCGGCAATACGAGCCACTTGCTTCTCCATGCTCCACAGGGCATCGAATCGATATCGTGCCCCATCTCATCGCGTTCACCTCGCGCCAGAACGACGCAAAACCAACAAAAAATGTGTCTGCCCAAACGAGCAAACAACCTCTTATGGCTAAAGGTGAAGGGCGCGCTTAAGCGCAAACGCAGAAGGCGTCAACCGCAAAGCAGGTCGACCAAGCAGTCTAACCGCAGCCGAATGAGCAGATGTTGTTTCCGCATACCTAATACCCCATCCGAAGGGCAAGGTCAAAGCCGAGTTAGCCGCCGCCCTCATGCCCAGCCGCGGCGACGCTCGCCATCTGCAGCCCCCCCTGAGGCACCGCCAGTCTGTCGGAATTCTTTACGAAGTTGACGAAGTTGACACAGTCCAGAAGAGCAAATGCCGGGGGGTCAAATGTGGTGGAAGTTGGCGGACTTACGCGCCAAACCCCGCATTGCAGAGGGACCCGATGCGCGCGCGATGCGTGGATATTCGTTGCAGAAATCATGGGGCATCACTGCACTTGTTTTGCGATGTAGGAAAATGATTTGCCTTGGGCGGGACCAGCGGCAAGGAAGTGACCTCACTGGCGCGCGAGCCAAAACTTGCCGCCATTTGCAAAGGCCCATCACCGTGATCAAGCACAGCGCCATAGTGATGCGATTGGCCATCGCTGGATTGATCATGACGGCCACGATTGGCGCAGAAGCTCCGGCAGTGCCCCCGCCGCCTCCCCCGACAATCCCGGCGACGACCCCGGCGACGACCCCGGTGACGACCCCGGTGACGACCCCGCAGATGCCGCCGCTACCAGGACCGCTGGAGGCGGGCTGGCACGGGAGCAAGGTGTGTGTGGTGCTAAATGAGAACGCCAGAGTGCGGGCGTTGCGGTGCACATTCCCGCCCGGCGTGGGGCACGAGCGGCATTTTCATGCAGCGCATTGGGGCTATATCATTGCGGGATCGACGATGAAGGTTACTTCAGCGACGGGCACCGTGGTGCGCGAATTGAAGGCGGGAGATAGCTGGTGGAGCGACGGGTTTGCGTGGCATGAAGGGCTGAACATCGGCAAGACCACCGGGGTTTACATCATTGTGGAACCCAAGCTGCCTGCGGAGTAGGCGCTTATACCAACCTGCACTGATCCTGACCCATGAGGATTGCCATTCCCGTCTGCTGGCTAGGAGCAGCGGCAGCGGCGATGTGGTTCATCGACGCAACCCTGCGACGAAGTCCAGCGGGCGGGAATGGCAACCCTGCGGGCGGTTTCTGGCGGCCCTCGGACTGCGTCACGCCCTCGTGGCGATAAACCATAACGAAATTGGGACGCTCCCCTCTGAAGCAATGGGCCGAGAACCGCCAGAAACCGTCCTCATGGGTCAGGATCAGTGCAAGGTGCTCTAATCGGCGGCTCGGCAGCGCTGTGTGCCGAACGGCCACTCCATTTACGCGATCTTGAGAATTTTTCGCGATAGCCAACGGTATGAACGCACACTCATCAGCTTTCGCTGCACACGCATCGCCGCTCCCCGATCTGGGCACAGTGCTTGATCGTTCAAGCTTTTTTGCTGTGATCGAGGCAGCGATCCGCGTGGCCGAGCAGGGATCTGCGCCCGTACTGATGCTGGTTGAGCTGGCTTGGCGCGCAGCCTCCACCGATTGCTTTGGCGAGGCAGCAAACGCGCGGCTGGTTTCTACCGCACCATTGCGGATCGCGGATGCGCTGGGCGGCAATGGCTTTATTTGCGCGCTGGGCGAAACCCGGCTGGCGGTGCTCGCTGCCAGCGATAGCAGCACACCCGCAGCCACGCTGGGCAAGGCGATGATCGCCAGTCTGGCCTGCCCGGCACAGCCGAAGGCTTCCTTCGTAACTCCAGACCCGGTTTTGGCCATAGCGGTATGGGGCGTTGACGGAGAGACACCCGAAGAATTGTTCGTTGCGGCTGATTTGGCATTGCACGCTAAACTGCGCGGGCAAACCGGGGATGAAGCCAGCATTTTGCCGCCGTCGCTGGTTTTGGGCCGCAGCGATGTGGGCCAGTCTGTCGATGGTATCCGCCTTCGCAGATCGCCACTTTGGCCCTAATTTGATCACAAAGCCCACCAGAGGTGCTTCTCAGCACGATTGGACGGACAGCGCTAATGCAGCAGGATCATCGGCGTCTTAGGACGCTTTCCAACCGTTCTTGCCTTAGAAATGGATACCATTCCGTCCGCGCTCGCGATTATTCTTGAGCCGCACGATATTGCGCTGCGCGCGATCGAGCATCGCGCCGAGATTGCGCTCTTCACGTTCGTTGAGGCTGCTGCCGCGCGCGCGAAGCCGCGCTTCGATGGCTTTAATCTGGCGTTGCTCTTGATGGAGAACATTGCGCTCGCGTCTGCTCAGTTTGCCCGAGCGCTTGCCCGCATCGATTTGACGCGATTGGTCCACTTGGCGCAGATCGATGCCGACATCGGCTTGCGCGATTGTTCCGAGAAGCATCGAGCCAAGCGCCGCAGCGATGAATAGCTTTCTCATGGATCTGCACCTTCTGTTAATTCACCCGGTGAGTGATCCGGTCCCAGTGCAAAATGAACCAACCAGCGATAGGTTCCACTGCTCGGCAAAGAAGTAGCACGCATTCGCAGAACTATGCAGTTTATGTCGTGCTGCCCACACAAGAGGCCAGATTTTAGCGCGACGCTCAAAAGTGCATCAATCTGCGGCATCTTGGCCAGCAGGCACTTTTCGCGGCTTGCTACTCCGTCGGTTTACCGATTGCAGCATCGAACGCAGCATTGGCCTCGCGGCGTTCAACCTCTTCGGCGCTTTGGAGCTTGGGCGCGAGCTTAGGAGTGGATTTGCGCGCCGTTCTTGCAGGCTGGGGCGCGATTGCGGGCTTGAGCGCTGGCGCAGCGGCTTTTTTCCGCGCTGCTGTAGCGGCAGGGATCGCAGCAGGGGCAGCAGGCGCTGGCTTAGCGGCAGTCGCTTTAAGCGCAGTCTTCGCTGGCTTCGGCGCGGCCGGCGGCAGCGACCACTTGTCGGTTCCCCCAGATTTTGCGGGCAACTGATCGGGCTTAGCATTTGCCCCCGGGTCAGTTTCTGTGCCCGCAGCGCCCTCCTCAGTCTTGGGAACCAAGACCGTGGGGGCGGCGGCAACCGGCCCAAGCTTGCTGGCAAGGCTGGTAAGCTGGCCCATCAGCATCTTGTCAACGGCAGGGGCAATCTCATCGGGCTTGTAGCGCATATAGCCGCCCACGACATATTCCCACAAAATGCGTGTGCCGTTCACCCCCGGCTTCAGCGTCATCGTAAGCGTACCAACGAGCGCCTCGCTTTGTAGCGGCCCAAGCGCTCCGGTAAGCCGCATCGCGCGCAGCGGCTCAACATAGATCACGCGCATATGCTGGACGCCGCCCTCGCGCTGGCCGGGGGGCAATTCCTTCACCTGAACCGGGTTAGCCACAGGAAGGCGCTCGCAAAAGCAGCCACCGGACACCGGATCGAGCGTCAAATTGGCAGAATCGCCGGAAAAGGTGTGCTGCGCCGTCCACCACCGCGCTGGGGTGATCATCTCGCGCCAAGTTTCATTGGGGCTTGCGGTTACTTCTGCAGCGACCCGAACGATGAACCCGCTGTCAGCCTTGAGTACCACTTCTGCCTGCGCGGGCGCGGCCCCAACAACTGCTGCCCCAACAACTGTTGCCCCAACACGTGCTGCCAGCGCCGCAATTTGAATCCCACCGCGCGCCCAAGACTGCATGCTTGCTCTCCCCGTCAACACGCACGTGCGCGCGCGAAGTTAGGCTTAACCAAGAATTTCAGCAATGGCAGCAGTAACTGTATCCATCGGCGCCATGCCATCGACCCGCGAGACAATCCCCCGCGCATCGTAAATCGGCAAAATAGGGGCGGTTTTGCCGCGATACTCAGCCATGCGGGTGCGCACAGTGGCCTCATTATCATCCGGGCGGCGCTTAAACTCGTGCGAACCGCAGCGATCGCAAACCCCGGAAACCTCGGGCTGGTCAAAACGATCGTGATACCCTTTGCCGCACGAAGCGCACGTAAAGCGTCCCGTAATGCGCTCGACCAGCGCGTCTTCATCCACTTCAAGCTCGATCACGTGATCAAGAATACGCCGGCGCGCGCCGAGAATGGCATCAAGCGCTTCGGACTGAGGCGCAGTGCGCGGATAGCCGTCGAAGATCGCTCCCTGTGTCGCGGGCATCGCATCAAGCGCCTCACCAATCAGCGCGGAGACGATCTCGTCCGAGACCAATTCGCCAGCGTCCATCACGGCCTTGGCCTGAAGCCCGACCGGGGTGGCGGCCTTGACCGCCGCCCGCAGCATATCGCCTGTGGAAAGCTGCTTCATGCCCCAGCTATCGACAAGCCGCTGAGCCTGCGTACCTTTACCAGCGCCCGGCGGCCCTAACAGGATGATATTCAAGCCCAGTCCCCCAGTTCGCCGTCCATTCATGCGCAAAAGATCAGCGCAGGCGGCCTTTTAGTTTTGCCTTCTTGATCAGATCGCCATACTGGTGCGCCAGCAAATGCGACTGGATCTGGGTAATCGTATCGACGGTTACGTTGACCACGATCAACAGGCTGGTGCCGCCAAAGAATAGCGAACCCATGCCAGTTTCGGCCATGATCCATTCGGGAATAACGCAAACCGCCGTGATATAACCAGCACCAAGCACGGTGATGCGCGTGAGCACGTAATCGAGGTAGATCTCGGTGTTTTTTCCTGGACGGATGCCGGGAATAAAGCCGCCATTCTTTTTCAGATTATCCGCAGTCTCTTCAGGATTGAAGACAACTGCTGTGTAAAAGAATGAGAAAAAGATAATCCCCATCGCATAAAGGATCATATACGCAGGTTTTCCGTGGCCCAAATACTGGTTTAGACCGACGACAAACTTGCCCATAAACGAGTCTGGCGACACCGCATTGCCCGCAAACTGCGTAATCGTGAGCGGCAGCAGCAACAGCGAACTGGCAAAAATCGGCGGAATAACGCCTGCGGTATTCAGTTTGAGCGGCAAATGACTGCGATCCGCTGCCATCATCCCACGCTGCGTAGCGCGCTTGGGATACTGGATCAGCAATCGGCGCGAGGCGCGCTCAAAAAAGCAGATGAAGATCACCACCCCAATCAGTAGCGCAAGCACGCCCACGATTACAAAGGGGCTGAGCGAACCCGTGCGCCCTTGATCGAACAGATTGCCGATAAATTTTGGCATCTGCGCGACAATGCCCGCCATAATGATCAACGAAATACCGTTGCCGATGCCCCGGCTGGTAATTTGCTCACCCAACCAAAGCAGGAACATCGTTCCGCCAACCAAGCTGACCACCGCGCCGACGCGGAACAAATAGCCAGGATCGACCACCGCTTGTAGCCCGCTTGACGCGCCAAAAGCCTCTAGCCCGGCGGCAAGGAACCAGCCTTGGATCGCGGTAAGGAATACCGCGCCATAGCGAGTATATTGATTGAGTTTTTTGCGTCCGCTCTCGCCTTCCTTTTTCAGCGCGGTGAGCGCAGGATGGAGCGACGAGGCCAACTGGACTACGATCGAGGCAGTAATATACGGCATTACACCGAGCGCAATCAGGCTCATCCGCTCAAGCGAGCCACCCGAAAATGCGTTAAAGATATCAAGAATGCCGCCCTGCGTTTTCACCGCGAGCGTCTCTAGGATCAGTGGGTTGATCCCGGGCAACGGCACAAAGCTGAGGAAGCGAAAAACGACAAGCGCGCCCACAGTGAACCAGATACGGCTCTTTAGCTCCGTCGCTTTGGAAAAGTTCGCGAAGCTAATGGTGCTGGCAATGTTGTCGGCGCGTGATGCCATTGTTGGGTCTCAAGCCTTGTTGTTGGCGCGCCTTGCAGTTAGCGCGGCAGCAGAACGATCCGTGTTCAGATGCAAGCTAGCCCATATAGGGAGGCTTCGGCAATGTCGAACCCAGTGCAGCGCAATTATTGGCGGCGACATGCAAATTCATGCCGCCAAGCCTCAACGGATCATTTGTTCTTGGCTGCGCGCTCGGCCTTGTTTACTTCGCGGCGGGCCGTCTTCTTCTCATGCTCGCTAGGCTTCGCATCAGGCAAAACGACCGAACCGCCAGCTTTCGCCACAGCTTCAAGCGCGCCCTTGCTGGCGCCATCGACGTGGAAGGTGACCGCTGCGGTCAGCTCTCCCTTGGCCAGCAAACGCACGCCGTCCTTGCCGCCCCGGCCAAGGCCAGCGGCTTGAAGCGCAGCGTGATCAATCGGCTTGCTTACATCAAGCTTGCCCGCATCGATCGACTTCTGGACCATACCGATGTTTACTTCGGCGAAATCCTTGGCGAAAATGTTGTTAAAGCCGCGCTTTGGTATGCGCATGTGAAGCGGCATCTGGCCGCCTTCAAAGCCGTTGATCGCAACGCCTGAACGGGCTTTTGCGCCCTTTTGGCCGCGACCAGCTGTTTTACCCTTGCCCGAGCCAATGCCCCGGCCAACGCGCATCCGGCCCTTACGAGCGCCAGCATTATCGCGGATTTCATTCAATTTCATGGTCTGCACTCGCTTTCGCTTTAAGGCGCGCTGGCGCGGCTGGGCCAAATGGCCATGCCGCACCCAATGGGTTCAATCAGTCGACGATGGCGACCATATGCGGCAGCTTCGCAATCGCACCGCGCACTTCAACGGTATCTTGAAGTTCAACAACGCGGTGCATCTTGTTCAAACCGAGGCCGATCAGAGTATCCTTCTGATGCCCTGGGCGGCGGATCGGTGAACCAATCTGCTTGATCTTAATGGTAGCCATATCGCTTACTCCGTAATGGCTGCGGCGGCGGCATCAGCCTCCACCGGGGTAGCACCGCTCCGGCCAAGCAGGTCGGCGACCTTCT
>JBBRXQ010000124.1:0-6828 GCA_038238515.1 Sphingomonadales bacterium
CCGGGGGCGAGGCTTTCGCTGCTCATATAACACACTTTCTATTGGTCCAGACCAATGATAGGACTAAGGCAATCAGACTGTGCCTTCAAGGCCCAAAGTTTCGCAATTTTGAAGGAATGCTGCCGTGTTGATGTCCGCCGAGCACTACCGCGATTCGCTGCGCAGCCTTACACCACGTGTATATGTGGGCGGCGATTTGGTCGCGTCTGTGGCAGATGAGCCGCGCCTAGAGCCTGGCATCAACGCTGTGGGCATCACATATGACTTCGCGCTGCTGCCCGATTATGCCAAAGTGATGGTGACGCAAGGGCTTTCGGGCGAGCCGACCAACCGCTTCCTCGCGATCAATCGCAGCCGTGAGGATTTGCTCGACAAGCTTGAGGCGGTGCGGCTGACTTGCCAGTATGCTGGCTGCACGCAGCGCTATCTAACGCACGATGCATTCAACGGATTGTGGGAGGCGACCTGGCGGATTGCGCAGCGGACTGGCGGCGAAAACCACGACCGGCTTAAGGCTTACATCGCCTATGCGCAGGCCAAGGACCTCAGCATCGGCATCGCGATGACCGACGGCAAAGGGGACCGGTCTAAGCGCCCGTCTGAGCAAGCCGAGCCGCTTTCGTATGTCCATGTTAAAGAACGCCGCGCCGATGGAATTGTGATCGCTGGCGTAAAGGCCATCGTCACCGGCGGGCCTTATATGCACGAATATCTGGTGCTGCCATGTCGCCGTATGCGCGAGGAAGACCGCAACTTTGCAGTGGCATGCGCGGTGCCAATCGATGCGGCGGGCGTTACCGTCGTTTCGCGCCCAGCGGGCCGCCCCGGCAACCCTGCGGCCAAATTCAGCGCCAAGTTTGCGCAATCGGTGGCTGTCGTTCATTTTGACGATGTGTTTGTTCCGTGGGACAAAGTGTTCATCGATGGCGAGATCGACGAAGCCCATCTGATGACCACCAACTATGCATCGCATCACCGGCACAGTTGCATCGGCGCGCGCGCCGGATTTGGCGATTTGCTGATCGGCGCGGGCGCAATGATGATGGAGGCCAACGGGCTTGAGATGGGCAATATCGCGCATCTCAAAGACAAGATGGTCGAACTGATCAAGATCACCGAAGGTTTCTATGCCTGCGGAGTGGCTGCTTCCACATTTGGTGAGGAGGATGCGGCGGGCAATTTCCGCCCTGAGCAGATTTACTCCAACATCGGCAAGCTGCTGCTGGCCAATCAGATTTACGATATGCACCGCATCGCGCACGAGGTTTCGGGCGGGCTGATCGTGGGCCTGCCCTCACCCGAAGAGGATCATAACCCCGCCACCGCGCCAATGATCGAGGCGCTGCTGCGCGGCCGGGCCGATGTACCTTATGCGCACCGCGCCAATGTGGCGCGCTTCATTGAAGACCTTACCGCGTCGGAAACGGGCGGTTGGTATTCGGTGATCAGCCTGCACGGCGGCGGATCGCCCGAGGCGATGAAGATGGAAATCCTGCGCAATTATCCGATCCAAGACCGCAAGGATCTGGTGCAATCGCTGCTCGATCGCGGCGCTCTCGATCTGGGCAAAGGGCCTTCGCGCGACAAGCAGCCAGGCCGCTGCTGCACCAAGGGCTGCGCTGAGGAGTGACCGCTAACGCGGGCGCTGCACAGCCATTGGCAGATTGGAAACGCGCGCCATTTCGCCGGACGCAAACAAATCTGGATTGGCCAGATACGCGCGCGCCATTGGCATAGCGTCAAGGCCCCAGAACAGTTCATCACCGATGGCCAATGTGGGCACGCCATAGACGCCCGCCGCCACCGCCGCTTCGGTATTGCTGCGCAACCGGTCTTTGACCACGGGATCCTGACCCGCATCGGGCGCGAGCCCCAGCGCGGCGGCAAGTGCAGCAGCCGTTTCTGGAGATTCGGGATCGCGCCCCTCGCCCCACACCAGCCGCAGCGCAGCGGCAGCATCGGCCACCGTCAGTTCCTTAGCGCAGAGCAACCGCAACAGCGCCAGCGGATTGAACGGATGCGCGGGCGGCGCGCGAAACGGAATGCCGCGCTCGTCCCCAATCCATTGCACGATGCGATAGGTCTGCGTGCGCTTTGCGGGGATTTCAGCGGGCCCGAGATGACCAAACGCCTTAAGCAGCCCGGCAAACAGGACCGGGCGAAACTCCACCTGATGCGTTTGGCAAAGCTCCTCCATTTCGGGGATCGCCAGCGCCGCAAATGGCGAAATGACATCGAAATACCAGACGAGCGGCAAGCCTTGCTGCGCCATCAGAACGGCACCGCGCGGTCTGGCTGCGGCAGAATCGTGGTCCGATACATCAGCCGCTCGTGCTCCCCATCAAAATCATCGCGCCTGTGCATGGTGCAGGCGTTGTCCCACAAGATTGCATCGCTTACGCGCCAATCATGACGATAGACGAATTCATCGCTGCTGGTCCACGCAAACAGCTCATCAAGAACCGATCTGCTTTCGTCGTCGGGCAAGCCGATGATCTTCGTTGTCATGCCCGGGCACACATAGAGCGCGCGGCGGCCGCTGTAGGGATGCGTGCGCACTAGCGGGTGGACGATATCGGGGGTCAAGTTGGTCTGCTTGGTATTCGTGGTGGTCGAATACATCTGGTTAAACGCAACATAGGATTGGACCGCACCCCGCCCATCCACCGCATCTTTAAGGTGGCGCGGCAGCCGGGCATAGGCCGTCGTCATATCGGCAAAGTGCGTGCCCCCGCCGATGGGCGGAATCTTGACGGAATAGAGCAGCGAGGCGACCGCAGGCTTTGGCAGATAGATCTGATCAAAATGCCAGCCCACTTCGCCATCGGCGAGCGCGCCGGTTGGCTTGCCATCCGCGCGGATGTTGGTGATCTGCAGCAGCTCAGGGTGCGTCTTGTTCAGCCATTCCTCGCGCAAGTGAATCTCGAGCGGACCGACCCGGCGGCTAAACTCGATCAAATCTTCTTTCTCGATATCCTGATCGCGAAACAGCAGAATGCCATAGCGCAGCCAGAGCGCTTTGATCTCCTGGAAGACATCGACGTCCATAGCGCCGGATAGCTTGACGCCGCACACTTCGGCGCCAAACGTTTCGGTCAGCGGCCTTACCTCAAGTGACTTTGCAACCATTGATTACCCCCTAAGCAGCAGCGCTGTGCTTGGCCGAATGCGCGATCTCGGCGATGATTTCGTCGGTGGTGGCGACCCTGCCCCACAAGCGCCGAAAAGTGTCTTCGAACGCATGCTGCATCAGATCGCTGCAGGTGCCCGAAGCATCGGAGGCGACAACCACGCCAAAGCCGCGATCAGCCGCCTCCATCCCGGTCATGCCCACGCAATTGTTGGTCGAAACACCGGTGACGATGATTTCGCGGATACCGTTGGCGGTAAGATGCGTGCCCAGCCCAGTGGACGCAAAGCCACCCATTGTTACCTTGTTGAAAACCGGTTCGCCCGGCATGGGCTTTAACGGATCGACGATCTCGTGCTCGCGGGTGCCAGCATAGTTGTTTGTCGCCTCAAAAAAGGGCCGCATGTGGCGCGGCGCATCGCTATAATCGGCGCGCTCGCTGCCTACGGTGAGGTGAACGATATGCGTGCCCAAAGCGCGAAACGCGGCGAGCAGTTTGCCAATATTGGGAATGAGCAGCGCATCGATCCGGTCGAAACGATAGGCCGCGCTATCCAGCCGGCCTTGATCGTTCAGCAGCTTGCCCAGCCCATGCTCCCGGCTGCCGCTGGCATATTGCATATCGACGATCACCAGCGCGGTGGTGCGCGCGGTCATCGTGACGGGGACGGTAAAGCCTTCAACATAGCTGGACATCGCTAAACGCTCCGATTGGTCTGGACCTTTCCTAACATCGGGTTGACAATCGGCGCAATAGGAAGAACCATAGGCGCGAAGGAATTATCGTATGAAACTGTTCTATTCGCCGTTTCACACCTTTGCTCACAAGGTGCTCGTAACCGCACACGAGTGTGGTCATTGGGATCATATGGAGCGCATTGCGACGTTCCCGTTTAAAAACAATCAAGGCGAGGATTGCGGCGACAGCTACGATATCTCCCCGCTGAACCCGCTTGATAAAGTGCCTACGCTGGTAACCGATGAGGGCCAGGCGATCTTTGGCAGCCAAGCGATCTGCGAATATCTGGATGCGACATCGCGCGCACGCAAAATGTATCCCGCGCCGGGCCCGGCGCGGTGGGACGCGCTTTGCCGGCTATCGCTGTCAGACTCGATCTTTGAGAGCACCGTGCAGATGGTGATGGAGCAGTGGAAGCCAAAAGAGCAATGGAACATGGGCTTGTTCGAATGGCTTTGGCCCAAATTCACTGCTGGGCTTGATGCGCTTGAGCGCGATGCCCAAAACGCGCAAGGGCGGCGCGGCTGGGATACGTTTGATGTCGGCCATGCCGCGATGCTGCACGCGATCAGCTATCTGGGCTTTCGCGCGGAATTTTATGAGGCCAAGGACCCAATCCACCCGAACTTCAATTGGCGCGAGGGCCGCCCTGCCCTCTCGGCATGGTATGACGAAGCGATGCAGCGGCCTTCGATCTTGTCGCATTACAACAAACCTTTTGAAGGCGATGACAGCGCCGCCGCATGCCAAGCTGCGGTGGCGGCATGCCTTGCGCTGCGCGGCGCAGCATGATTGATCTCTATTACTGGCCGACCCCCAACGGCCACAAAGTCTCGGTCGCGCTGGAGGAAATGGGCCTCGCTTATGCGGTGAAGCCGATCGATATCCTGTCGGGCGAGCAGCACACCGCCGAATTTGCCGCGATCAGCCCGAATGCGCGCATCCCCGCGATCGTGGACCATGATGGGCCAAGCGGCGCAGCGCATACGGTGTTCGAATCCGGCGCCATCCTAATGTATCTGGCCGAAAAATCGGGCCGGTTCTGGCCTGCAGGTCTGGCGGCGCGCTCCACTGTGATCCAGTGGCTGTTTTTCCAATGCGCCAATGTCGGGCCGATGTTTGGCCAGTGCGGGCACTTTCGCGGCTATGCTCCCGAGCGGATTGAGTATGGCATTAACCGCTACTGCGGCGAAACCGTGAAGCTCTATGGACTGATGGACAGGGTGCTAGGGGAGAAGGCCTTTATAGCAGGCGCGGACTATTCGCTGGCCGACATGGCGACATACCCGTGGTGCGCGCCGATCGTTCGCCAGCTTCATGCGATTGAGATCGAAGAGTTTCCCAATGTGAAGCGCTGGATTGCCGAGATCGAGGGCCGTCCGGCGGTGCAGCGCGGCATGGCTTTGCTCGGCGACGTGATGAAGATCGGCAATCCCGATGAGGCAGCGCGCGCTGCATTGTTCGGCAAGCCATAGTCTTGCCGATGGCGGCGAGAACCAGAGTTTGACACAAAAGGAGTGCGTGATGACCGATTGGCAAGAAGCGGGAGTGGGGCAGGAAGCGCTGCCATATCCCTTTTACATAGATATTGTGACGAAACGCTATTTCGACGGCGTTGATAACAAGGCGCTGGATCAGGTGCTTGATTGCTTCACCGAGGATGCCGTGTTGACAGAGGTGACGTCGAGCACTGTGCATACCGGCAAAGCGGCGATTAGTGCGATGTTCACCCGGCTATTCACCGACTTTTCTTCGATCTGGCATGGCAATTTCGTTCATACTGCCGATCCGGGGAGCAATTCAGTCTGCTCGCAGTTCACCGTGCTGATCACGCCCCATGGCGGCGGCGAACTGCGCTATGAAAACTGCAATCGCTTCTATTTGAAAGGCGACAAGTTTCACCGCGTCTACGTTTATATGAGCGGCGACAACTTGCTTAAGGAAGGGGAAGCCTGATGCAGTATGAACCACACCTCGACCGCGCGGCGCTAATCGATCTGGCGACCATGCAATATTTTGGCAGTGTCGACCGCAAGGATATGGCAGCGACGCTGGCATGTTTTCACGATGAAGCGCTGCTATGCGTCCAAACCGAATTTACCCGCCACGCCGGTAAGGCCGCGATCAAACAGATGTTTGAAGGTTTTTTCGGAGCCTATACCAGCATCGTCCACAAAGACTTTACCTGCACCGTTGATGAAAAGAACGGGCGCATCACAGCCAGTTTCGAAGCGGTGCTGACCGCCGAAGATGGCAGCGTGACGAGCCTGTTTAACACCAATTTCTGGCGCATCCGCGATGGTAAGTTTCAGGAAGTCTATGTCTATTTCAGCGGGGCGAATGTGCTCGTCTGAAGATCGTAATGGGAACGGCACTGATGACCGATGATGCCAGCGCGCGGCCGCTACTAGGGCGAACCGCGCTCATTTCGGGAAGCTCATCGGGCATCGGTGCCGGGGTAGCGCTCGCATTTGCGCGCGCAGGCGCGGCGAGCATCATTATCAACTATCCGGCTGAGGCCGAGCGCTCGGCCGCCGAAGCTTTGGCCGAGGCGGTGCGCGGCTTTGGCGCAAAGGCGCTGGCCGTGTGCGCAGATGTGGCGGATGAAACCGAGGTTTCAAGGCTGGCCAAAGCGGCGCTGGACGCTGCGGGGCGGATCGACATTCTCGTTAACAACGCGGGCGTGGCGCATGCCGAAACGGTTGAAGAACTGCCGGTCGCAACGTGGGACAGGGTGATCGGGGTTCATCTGCGCGGCACTTTCCTGCTGACCCGCGCTGTGCTGCCCGGCATGTATGCCGCAGGGTATGGCCGGATCATCAACACAGCCTCGCAACTTGCTTACAAAGGCGCGCCGGGGCTGGCAGCCTATACGGCGGCTAAGGGCGGCATCATTTCGTTCACCCGCTCGCTGGCGCTCGAAATCGGCAGCCGCGATGTGCGGGCCAATTGTGTCGCC
>JBBRXQ010000125.1:0-6813 GCA_038238515.1 Sphingomonadales bacterium
GTTGATTTGTGCGAGCGTGCTGGAAAGCCTCTGATTTTCGTGGTCAATGCTGCCACCGCAAAGGCGCGAATCACTTCGGAAGCTGCCGTCGCGCTGTCGCAGCACGGCACCGTAGCGCCGGTCACCCTGCATCACCGCGTCGATTTTGCCGCTTCGATGATTGATGGCCGAACAGTGATGGAGGTCGACCCGTCGGGCCGTTCCGCTGCTGAGGTGGCCGCATTGTGGACGTATATCTCCGAGCGTCTCGAAAAGAATTTCCGCCGTACTGTGTTTGCTGTGCCACAATCAGCCGGCGCCACTTCTGCTCCTGGTTCATCGCGCCCGACAGGTGGCTTCGGCCGCCGCGTCATCGGCTCGCAAGCGTAAAAGGGCGAGCCATGAGCGAAACCAAACCCTTTGCATCGCTAAGCCCCAGCCTGCTGGCACGCAAAGGCGCAGCGCGCCCAGCAATGCGCTCGCCACTGCAAGCCACGCACATTCAAGCGGCACCATATGCCGAGCAGAATGAGGCCTATCACGAAGAATATCCGCGCATCGTTGATGGGGGGTCTAGCGATCTCGCCACCGACAACGATCTGGGATGGAATGATATTGTGGGCGAAGAGCTCATCACTGCTCCAGCTCAGCCCGAGGTTTTGCGACAAATCGAAACACTGGCCAACGCGATCAATATGCGGGTCCAAGCCAAGTCCGTGCAAGCCGCCACGAGCGCAAACGAGAATGACAACTTTGCTCCGCATTCCTCGCGGCGCAGTGGTTCGGCGCTCAAAGATGGACGCAAAGCCGCCTTTACGCTGAGGCTTGATGCGCACCGCCATTTGCGTTTGCGACTTGCCTGCGCAGTTGAAAACCGCAGCGCGCAACATCTTGTCAGCGAAGCACTCGACCTGTTCCTTGAAACAATGCCCGGTCTTGAAGACCTCGCGCTTCGTGCGCGCCAATCATGAAACTCTCAATCTTGGGAAATCGAACCATGACAATTTCGTGCACCAGCAATGCGCTGTTCTGCCAAGTCTCCCAGAACCGCACCTCACAATTCGCGCTCGCCGCCGCGCTTGCAGCGGGTTTGCTTGGCGGTTGCACCGCTGGTGGGCCTCATCCTGAAAAGATGGTCACCAGCGCCGCTGCTGCCATGAAGGACGGCAATAGCAACAAGGCGATTTCGCTCGCCGAACAGGCAGTACTGATCGATCCCCGCAATGCGGCTTATCGGATGCTTCTGGGCAACGCCTATTTGCGCAGCGGTCGCTTTGAATCCGCCAGCCAAGCGTATGCAGAAGCGCTTGAACTGGGCGAAGATGGTGGCAAGGCTGCGCTGAGCCTCGCCTTGGCCAAGATTGCTCAGAACCAGAATGCAGAAGCCATTGATACCTTGAACGCATATCGAGACGCGCTGCCAACTTCGGACTATGGCCTTGCGCTGGCGCTTGCTGGCCAGCCTGGCCAAGCGGCAACTTTGCTGGCCGATGCTCTGCGCGCGGGGGAAAACACCCCAAAAATGCGTCAGAATCTAGCCTATGCTTATGCGCTTGACGGAGGCTGGCGCGAGGCGAAGGTGATGGCATCGCAAGATGTTCCAGCAGATGCGCTCAATGCCCGCCTTGAGCAATGGGCAGCCATGGGCAAGCCCGAAGACAGCCGCAAACGCGTAGCGAGCATGCTTGGTGTGCCGCTGCTGAACGATGAAGGCCAGCCCGCCGCGCTCGCGCTCGCAAACTTTCCAGCTGTTCAGGCGCTCGCCGCCGAAGCTGAAGCGAAGGCCGAAGGAACAGAACTGGCTCAGGCTGCAGTAGAACAAATGCCTTCCGCGCCAGTATCATTGGAGGCCCAGCCTGCGCTGGCCGATGCATCGTCTATGCCATTGCCAGCGCAGATCGCTGCGATCGACGTGCCCGCATCGAGGCCAGCTTTGGTGATGGTTTCAGTGCCGGTGATTCAGCCTTATCCTATGGCCGGCGCCCGCACCGCAATGCTCGCACCCAAACCCGCCATTAAAGATCATGTGCCCCCCGTATCAATCGAGCGTGGCACTCATATTGCCCAACTGGGCTCGTTTTCCAGCGCTGAAAGCGCGCGGCGCGCGTGGCAGCATTTCACCGCGCGTAATCCAGCGCTCAGCAATTATCACAGCCAGATCACCCAGGTGACCGTCAAAAACCAACGTTTCTGGCGCGTTCAGGCCGCTGGTTTTGCTGGCTTCTCGCCCGCAGTAACGATGTGCCAATCGATCAAGGCACAAGGCGGGGTTTGTATGGTGATGGCCGCAATGCGCGCACCCGCACCAAGCAATATCCCAGCCGAAACGCGCATGGCGCGCCGCTGAATTCCGCCAATGGTATTGCTCAGGCGACTTTGCTGCCACCCTTGAACAGCGCGGTAACCCGCCCTTCCACCGGTCGCCGGTCGAAGGGCGTATTGCCCGCAGTCGCAGCCATTCTGGCTCGATCAACTATCCATGGCTGCTCAGGCTCAACCAGAGCAATGTCCGCCTCTGCACCAACCACGAGCCGCCCGGCATTAACCCCAAGAAGCGCGGCAGGATTGCCTGCAAGCAGCGCAAACGCGCGGGCCATGTCGATATGGCCATCGCGCACTAATGTCAGCGAAAGCGGCAACAATGTTTCCGCCCCAGCCATGCCCGGCTCGGCATCAGCGAACGGCAGGCGCTTGTCCTCCGGGCCGCGCGGATCGTGGCCCGATGCAATCACATCGATCGTACCATCGGCAATCGCAGCGACCACAGCGCGGCGATCAGCATCGCTTCGCAGCGGCGGCGAGAGGCGGCAAAAGGTCCGGAAATCGGCGAGTTCAAGGTCAGACAGCATAAAGTGTGCGGGCGTTACCCCAGCGGTGACCTTAATCCCGCGCGCCTTCGCGCGGCGTACCAAATCAAGCGCTTGCGCCGTAGTTACCTGGCGGAAATGAAGATGCGCGCCGGTCAGCTCTGCCAGCGCCAGATCGCGCGCCACCGCTAACGCTTCGGCTTCCGCAGGGGCTGAAGGCAGGCCTAAGCGAGTGGCCATTTCGCCCGCAGTGGCCACAGCCCCGCCGGTGATCGCAGCGTCTTCGGCGTGGGTTACCACGACCAGGCCAAGCATTGCGCAATATTGCATGAGCCGCAGCATCACGCCCGAATCGCCGATCCATTGCCGCCCGGTGGATGCAGCACGCGCTCCGGCTTCGCGCATCAGCGCCAACTCGGCCAGTTCGCGCCCTTCGAGGCCGCGTGTTGCGGCGGCAAGGGGATGCACCCACATATCGGGCTTGCCCGATTGCGCGGCAAATCGCACGCGCGCCGGGTGATCGAGCGGCGGAGCCTGATCGGGCATCAGCGCAGCACGGGTGATCCCGCCAAAATGAAACGCCGGTTTATCGATTGCGAAAACGCCAAAATCGACCAGCCCCGGCGCAACCAGCGCTCCGCGCGCGTCGATCACCTCATCGCCATGCTGAGGCGCGATATCGCCGATAGCCGAAATCAAGCCATGCTCGCAGCGGATTGCGCCTACCATAGGCTCACCATAAGGCAGTGACAGCCGCCCACCGATGATAGTTAGCGGGTGCGCAATCATGCCAAGGCCTCAGGCGCTAACTCTGATCCATCAGCCCAGCCGGCCACACCGCGCGCGCGCCGTGTCAGCACATCAAGGCATGCCATCCGGATTGCGACACCGCTTTCCACCTGACGGGTGATCAAGCTACGCGATACATGATCGGCGACCTGGCTATCGATCTCAATGCCGCGGTTCATGGGGCCGGGATGCATCACCAGCGCATCGGATTCAGCCCGGGCAAGCCGATCAAGCGTTAATCCGTACAAGTGGCGGTACTCGCGCGGGCTGGGGATAAATTGGCCCGCCATGCGCTCTTGCTGCAGCCGCAGCATCATCACCACTTGCGCGCCCTTAAGCGCGGCATTGAAATCGGTGAACGGGGTCACCCCCATCGCCTCAATTTCGGCGGGCATCAGGGCGGGGGGCGCGCAGACATTCACATCTGCGCCTAATGCGGTCAGCGCCAGAATATTGGAACGCGCCACCCGGCTGTGCAAAAGATCGCCGCAAATCGTTACGCGCACACCGTTCAGATCGCTTTGCGGCGGCAAGTTAAGCGCGTGCCTGATGGTCAGCGCATCAAGCAATGCCTGTGTCGGGTGCTCATGCTGGCCATCCCCGGCATTCAGCACCGGGCAATCCACTTTTTCCGCGATCAGTCGCACTGCGCCTGAACTGGCATGACGAATCACGATCGCATCGGCGCGCATCGCATTCAGCGTCATCGCCGTATCAATCAGCGTTTCACCCTTTTTCACGCTGGAAGTGGCGGCATGCATATTGACCACGTCGGCACCCAACCGCTTGCCTGCGATTTCAAACGACAGCAGCGTACGGGTCGAGTTTTCAAAAAAGGCGTTGATGATGGTGAGGCCCGCCAGCAAATCTGCGCGTTTTTGGGGCTTTCGGTTCAGCGTTACCCATTGTTCTGCCTCATCCAGCAGGAACAAGATTTCATGGCGAGCAAGTTGGCCAATGCCGTTGAGGTCGCGATGTGGGAAGGCAAGCCTGCCCGCAGGATAACGCCCGGATGGAATTGGGGCAGGGATTTGCGGTAATCCGGTCATTAAAGCGATGCTAGTATCCCCCCACGGCGCGCGGCTCAAGTGTTTCGGCTGGTATAGCGGGCGATGGCCTCTTAGATATCCCCCATGAAATTTGCCCGCATGGTCTGGAAGATCCTCGTCGCTATAAAGGACGGCCTCGTGCTGCTGTTCCTTCTGCTGTTTTTTGGTGGCCTGTTTACGGCGCTCACTTTTCGGCCCTCGCCCGGCGCAGTTCAGGAAGGCGCGCTGTATCTAGCGCTTGATGGCCCGGTGGTGGAGGAAAAAGCGCGGTTTGATCCCACTTCCTTGGTCCTCTCGGGAAGCGCGCCGCAAAGGGAATACCAAGAGCGCGATCTTGTTCGTGCGATCGAATCTGCCGCAGGTGATTCGCGGATCAAGGCGGTGGTGCTCGATCTTGAGCGATTTGGCGGCGGCCGTCAGGTTGCATTGAGCCGGATAGGCGCGGCGATGGACAAAGTGCGCGCGGCCAAAAAGCCGGTCATGATCCGCGCGATGCTTTATACCGACGACGCGGTGCAACTCGCGTCGCACGCCAGCGAGGCGTGGGTCGATCCGATAGGCGGGGTTGCCATCACCGGCCCCGGCGGCTCCGGGCTTTATTACAAGGCTCTGCTCGATAGGCTCAATGTCAAAGTGCACGTCTTCAAAGTCGGCACATACAAGAGCGCGGTCGAGCCATTCCTGCGCAACGATTCATCGCCAGAAGCTAAGCAAGCGCTCAGCGCGGTCTATGCCGCCGTTTGGGAAAATTGGCAGGCAGAAGTTAAAAAGGGCCGCCCGAAGGCTGATCTTGGCCCCGCGCTGAGCGACCCAGTCCAATGGATCGCTAATGCCGGCGGCGACGCGGCGAAGGCCGCCAAAGCCTCAGGGATCGTCGACCAGATTGGCGACAAAGCGGCGTTCGGAAAGCGCGTTGCCGAACTCGTCGGAGCTGATCCGGCAGGCGGCGATTATGCCTTCAATGCGACCAACCTTGCCCCCTATCTTGCTGATCGCGCGGCGCCGGATGCGGGCAAAGCCATTGCGGTGGTCACCATCGCGGGCACCATTGTGAACGGTAATGCTGGGCCGGGATCGGCGGGCGGAGACCGAATTGCCAATCTGATCGACCGAGCGGCGGCCAGCGGCGATTATTCCGCGCTTGTTGTGCGGATCGATTCGCCGGGCGGCTCGGTCACCGCCTCTGAACGCATCCGGACCGCCATCGCGCGGATGAAAGCATCGGGCAACGCTGGCAAAGGCATGCCGGTTGCGGTGTCTATGGGCAGCTTGGCGGCAAGCGGGGGCTATTGGGTTGCGACCCCGGCGGACCGAATTTTCGCTGAGCCATCGACCATCACCGGATCAATCGGCATCTTCGCGGTAATCCCTTCGTTCGAACAAGCGCTGGCCAAGATTGGCGTCGGCATCGATGGTTTGCGCACCACACCACTTTCAGGTCAACCTGACGTAATCGGCGGTTTTTCTCCTCAAATAGAGGCAGTGCTCCAACAACAGATCGAGGCTGGCTATAACCGCTTTGTGGGGTTGGTTGCCACCTCACGCCATAAAACCACGGCCGATGTCGATAAAATCGCCCAGGGCCGCATTTGGGATGGTGGCACCGCGCGCCAAAACGGTTTGGTCGATCAATTCGGCGGGCTGGATGAGGCGATTGCCTGGGCGGCGTCCGCAGCCAAAGCTGAACAATCGCACCCGGTCTTCCTTGGCGAACAGGGCAGCTCGTTTCAGTCGATTCTTGCGTCAATCGCAGGAGGGGATGCAGATTCGGCTTCAGGAGCGGCAACTGGCTCGGCGCAGGATATCGCCGCGCTTGTTTCTGGGCGACAAAGCATGCTGGCAAACCAATTGATGAACGACCTCGACCGCTTGATCAGCGGTGAAGGTGCGCAAGCCTATTGCTTGGGATGCTTAGGGATGAGCGGTTCGCACACTGCGGAGGGGACGACCCGCGCAAAAACCTGGTTGGCCTTTCTGGCGCGACTGGTGAGTTAAGTTGGCGCCGAGATAGGCTTGAATCGATCGGGCAACGGTTCATCGTAAGCCGACGCCGCGCGGATTTCCTGCGCCGCTAAGTCCGATTGATGCGCGCCATTTGCCTGATGGTTCGATTCCATCAATTGAAGGTGTCGCCAAGGCTTGCCCTTTTGATGGCGCTGGGATAGTGGCACCGCTCGTTTTTCGCCAGA
>JBBRXQ010000126.1:0-6738 GCA_038238515.1 Sphingomonadales bacterium
CGCCTTGCGGATTGATACGCGCGGTGAGCCCGCCCGAAGTGATCGTAATCAGATCGATCGCATCAACCACGCAGCACCGCTCCCAGTTTCGCCGCCGCCGCCACGATCCTTTCGGAAATGGCTTTTAGCGCCGCATCGTCATAGCTTTTCTCGGTTGGTTGGAGGGTGACCTCGATTGCCAGCGACTTGTGCCCATCGAGAACACCAGCCCCCCGAAAATCATCAAACACCCGCGCGCCCGCAATATTGGCCTTATCCGCGCCGCGAACGCTGCGCAGCAGATCGCCCGCTGGCGTACCTGCTGGCACGAGAAATGCGAAATCGCGCGTCACTGCCTGCAGCGTGGGCGGGGCATAATGCGCGCGGGCAAATCCCCCAGCGTTTTTGCGCGCTGGAACCCGATCGAGGAACAATTCCACCACCGCGATTGGTCCATCGAGATCAAACGCCTTGGCGCTCGCCGGATGGAGCATGCCAAAGCGCGCGAGCACCGTTTTTGGCCCAAGCCGCAAAGTGGCCGATTGGCCCGGATGAAACTGCGCGCCAGCCTCTCCCATCACTTGCAGATTTTCCACCGGAGCGCCTGCTTCAGCGAGCAGAGCCAGCGCTTCTGCTTTGGCGTCGAACGCATCGAAGGGTTTGGCCTTGCCACTTGCCCAACCGCGCGGAGCTTGTTCGCCCGCCAGCACAGCGGCAAGGCTCAGCCGCTCGTCGCTCGATCCATCCTCAGCGCGCGCATACCGGCGGCCGATTTCGAACAAGCGCACCGAAGTAGCGCCGCGCGCTAAATTGCGCCCTGCCGCGCTGAGCAACCCGGGCAACAGCGACGGCCGCATCGCCTTGAGGTCTTCGGAGATGGGATTTGCGAGCGTCCAGACGAACTGACCATCAGCAAAATGCGCGGCCTCCGCCTCAGGCAGAAACGACCATGTTACTGCTTCATTCAGCCCGCGCGCGGCGGCTGCGCGGCGCACCCGCCGCTCCAGCGCCTGCGCCGGGGTTGCAGTTGGCTTAGCCACGCCATCTGCGCGCGGCAGCGGGGTGGAAGGCACTTCATTAAGCCCGTAAACGCGGATCACTTCTTCCACGATATCCGCCGGGCCATCGATATCGCCGCGCCATGTCGGCACGGTGAGCGACCAATGCGCGCCAGCATCGCCAACGGCGAACCCGAGCGCGCCCAAAATGCCTTGCTGTTCGCCCTGCGGCACATCAATCCCGCCCAGCCGCGCGGCCAGTGCCGGATCATAGACCACAGTCTTTGGCGCCAGCGGCGGCGCTCCGGCGCGCACCACATGGCTCGCTTCGCCGCCGCATATCTCGATGATCAACGCGGTCAACAGATCGAGCCCTTTGTCCAGAAACGCAGGGTCTACCCCGCGCTCAAACCGGGTGCGCGCGTCCGATGTCAGCGAAAGCGCTTGGCCCGTGCGCGCGATGCTTTGCGGATCAAAGTACGCCACTTCAAGCAGGACATCGGTAGTGGTTTCCGAGCAACCCGAATGCTCGCCGCCCATGATTCCTGCGACATCGTGGACACCGGCTTCGTCGGCGATCACAGTCATTCCGGCGGTTAGCGTATACGTCTTACCGTTCAGCACGGTAACGCTTTCACCCTCCAGCGCCCGCCGCGCGACAACCGCGCCGCTCAGCTTGGCCAGATCATAGGCATGCGCCGGACGGCCATAGCCGAGCATGACATAGTTGGTGATATCGACCAGCGCCGAGATCGGACGTTGGCCCGCGCTTTTGAGCCGGTCTTGCAGCCATTGCGGGCTGGCACCATTGGAAACGCCGCGAACGACGCGGCCATAAAATGCCGGGCAGCCAGCAGGATCGTCGGTGCGAATTTCTGTCGAACACGCGAAACTGCCCGCGACAGGCTCCGCCGCGATGGGCTTCAAGGTGCCCAGCCCCGCCGCCGCCAGATCGCGCGCGATGCCATACACGCCCATGCAATCGGGCCGATTGGGCGTGATCGCCACGTCAAACACCGGGTCCGAGCCCAGATAATCGGCAAATGACGCCCCCACCGGCGCGGTTTCGGGCAATTCGATGATCCCGTCGTGCTCCTCGCCCAAACCCAGCTCACGCGTGGAGCACATCATGCCGTTCGATTCGACACCCCGGATCGCCGATTTGCGCAGCTCCATGCCGTTTGCGGGCACCACCGCGCCGGGAACGCCGAGCACGCCGATCATCCCGGCGCGCGCATTGGGCGCGCCGCAAACGACTTGCAGCGGCGCTCCATCTCCCAAATCGACTGACAGCACTTGCAGCTTGTCGGCCTGTGGGTGCTTTTCGGCGCTCAGCACGCGCGCAATTCGGAACGACGCGAGCGCAGCCGACGCATCCTCAACACCTTCGATTTCAAGCCCGAGCGAGGTGAGCTTTTGCGCAATGGCACCTGCAGACGCATTGGTATCGAGATGGGCTTTGAGCCATGAGAGCGAGAACTTCATGCCTTTGCTCCCACACCGCCGGAAAGCGTCGGCACATCAAGCGCGCCAAAACCATAGTGCCCCAGCCAGCGTGCATCACCATCAAAAAACGGTCGCAGATCGTCCATGCCGTATTTCAGCATGGCAAGCCGATCAACCCCGGTGCCAAAGGCAAAACCCTGCCACTCATCGGGATCAAGCCCGCCGAATTCGATCACTTTGCGATTGACCATGCCGCTGCCCAGCACTTCCATCCAGCCACCGCCCGCCACATCGCCGCCGCCGCCAATCACGCGTTTGCCGTTTACCAGCGTGTAGCCAACGTCGACCTCGACCGAGGGTTCGGTGAACGGGAAATAGCTTGGGCGCAGGCGTAGCACGATGTCATCGCGCTCGAAGAAAGCCTTGAGAAATGTCTCCAACGTCCACTTGAGATGGCCCAGATGGATGCCCTTGTCGATTACCAGCCCCTCAATCTGGTGAAACATTGGCGTGTGCGTGGCATCGCTGTCGCTGCGATAGACGCGGCCCGGCGCGATGATCCGCAAGGGCGCGCCTTGGCTCAGCATCGTGCGGATTTGCACTGGCGAAGTATGCGTGCGCAGCAGCATCGCGCGGCCCTCCGCGTTCTTGTCCGGGAAATAAAACGTATCATGCATCGCGCGCGCCGGGTGCGTTTCGGGCATATTGAGCGCGGTGAAATTGTGCCAGCCGTCCTCGATTTCTGGCCCCGTGGCGACAGCAAAGCCCATATCGGCAAAAATCTCGGCCAGTTCGTCCATCACTTGGCTAACCGGGTGGATGCTGCCGCGCGCAGTTTCGGGCGTGGGGAGCGAGAGATCGACTGTTTCGCTGGCCAGCCGGGCTTCGAGCGCGGCGCTTTCCAGTGCGGCCTTGCGCAGGCCCAGCGCGCTGCTCACGGCTTCGCGCACCGATTGGATGCGCGGCCCCTCGCTCATGCGCGCTTCGGGGCTCATCCCGCCAAGGCTTTTGAGCAAGGCCGAGATCCAGCCTTGCTTGCCCAGCGCGGCGACGCGGATCGCATCAAGCATTTCGAGGTTTGCCGCCGATGCGACCTGATCAAGCGCGTGCGCTTGCTGTTGTTCCAACTGTTCCATAGGTTCGCGCGCTAGCGCCTATTGCGAGGGAATCCAAGCATCTGACTTATGCAAGCTATGCCGGGAGGCGTGCCTGCAGAGGCACATGCATCGTCTGAACGGGCGCACCGGCGGCTTTCATCCGCGCTTGCATCACGCTGTGCAGCACCGGGTGGGGAATCGCGGCATATTCGCTCGGGCACATGCCCATGAAGCGGTGGAAATCGCGCACAAACTGCGCCTGATCGTGATAATGGCTGTCGATTGCGCCGATCCAGTTCAGTGACGGGTCGAGCATGTATTGCGAGAGGCTGCGCATGAAGCGCTGTCGGCGCAACAGCAGGCTTGGCGGAAAGCCAAAATGGCGGCGGCACAGCCGCTCAAGGGTATGCGGTGCCAACCCGCTGCTGGCGGACAAATCAGCCACCGTCGAGGCGTCAGGATCGATCAGCGCCAAGTGGCAGGCTAAAATTCGGGCCTCATTAGGGTCCTCGCCATTAGCGCGCTGCTCGAAAAAGGAGACAATGCGCGCAAGCTCACCCTGTTCGTCCGGACGGGCACCAAACAAAGTTTCAATCAATGGTCTGAAAATGCCAAGCTCGGGCTCGCTGAGCGGATCGCAGATGCGATCGGCGAACCGCGCGGCGGGCGCGCCAACGAATTTGGACCACCCCAGCGGCAGCAGCCCGATCCCCCAGATGCGCGAAGTGCCTATGGTAAACTTCAAAGTCGCAGCTGTTGGGCCGGTGACCAGAGCAGACAGACCGCTAACCGGACGCATGCCCAGTATCTGGTTTTCGGGCTGCGCACCGTCGAACAGGCGCAGATTGGCCCATTCAGGATGAAGATAATCGGTGACGTCACCGTTTGTGCCAACATCAATTTCTGTAAGGTAAAACGTGGTGAAATATCGCCGCAGCTCTTCCGGCGGCTGATAAAATCGCACCTGAACTTTCGCGTTACCCAAGACCCTGCCCCCGCCACGCCTTTTGAAGACACAGCTTTTTTAACCAATAAGGCTTATCGAGGTATTAAAATTTTGAATCAAGCTGGTTGTTGCTGGCTTTGTTACCGTGGGTTTACCAGCTCAGCGGCCTCATGCGAAAAGGGCGTTAGCCTTTCGACCAACGCCCCCATAATTCGTTATTCATCAACCAGTAAGGCGATAACTTAGGCTGCCAAAGCAGCTTTGGCCTGCGCAATCACGGTGCTGAAAATAGCGCCTTCATTCATCGCCAGATCGGCCATCGCCTTGCGGTCTAGCTCGATTCCGGCCAATTTGGTGCCGTGGATAAATTGTGAGTAGGTCAATCCTTCGGCGCGGACAGCAGCGTTGATTCGCTGAATCCACAGGCCTCGGAATTCCCGCTTCTTAACCTTGCGGTCGCGGTAGGCGTATTGCCCAGCCTTCTCGACCGCTTGGCGGGCGACGCGGATGGTATTCTTACGGCGACCCCGATAGCCTTTGGCTTGATCGAGAATCCGCTTATGTTTTGCGCGGGTGGTAACACCCCTTTTTACACGGCTCATAGTCTAGCGCTCCTCAGCTCAGCCCGTAGGGCGCCCACTTTTTGATGACCTTCGCATCGGCATCAGAAATAACGTCCATGCCGCGATTCTGGCGAATGTACTTCGCATTATGGCTCATCAGGCGGTGACGCTTGCCGGCAACGCCATGCTTCACTTTACCTGACGCAGTGAGCTTAAAGCGTTTTTTTACGCCGCTCTTCGTCTTGAGTTTGGGCATTTTCGTCTCCTTGTGTTCGATGCGTCAGACTGGCCGTGGCAGCCCTACTGGCCAGGCCGGTCGTATCGAATCTCCATGAAGGAAACCCTTCCGCGTCGGTTGAAGCTGGCGCACTTACGTTCGGGCGGCCCAAAAGGCAAGCGGAGTTACCCGGCGCCAATCTCCTCCCGCTCAAACGAAGTCGTTTGATACGTCTCGTTGATCCAGTTGGCGAAGAGGAGATGGCCCGCCCCGCGCCAGGTATTGCGCGGCGCAGCGGCTGGGTCATCGCCGGGAAAATAATGGCGCGGAAGATAGCGCGCGGCGTCGCGAGCATATTCATTCGCCAAAGTGAGCGTATCATATTCCAGATGATTGAGCATGTGCACCGCGCGGTGCGCCGGATCATCGATCAGGCACACGCCGCTCTCTGCGCTTTGGGCTAGCACGGCGAGGCTTCGTCCGGCAGGCAAATCTTGCGCATGGACCTCGCTCCAACGGGACACCGGCACATCGAACATATCGGGCAGACCGCGCATCCAAGCGCTCGCCGGTGCCAAATTGTCGTGCGCAAACACCCCACTCGCTTTTTCAGCCAGCGCATGTTTGGGCACACCATGAAAATGGTGCAGCGCCGCCATCGCGCCCCAGCACAGCGTGAATGTGCGGTGGACATTCGTTTGCGACCAATCGAGGATGCGGCGCAGCTCGTCCCAATAAGTTACCTCGTTAAATTCGATTTGCTCCACCGGCGCACCGGTGATGATCAGGCCGTCAAACTTCTGCGCCTTCACATCCTCCCACGGCTGATAAAACTCGGCGATATGGCCCGCCGAGGTGGTCTTGCTCACGTGATCCGAAATACACACCAGCGAGAGCTCGATCTGCAGCGGGCTTGCCCCCAGCAGGCGCGAAATCTGCGTCTCGGTGGTGATCTTGTCGGGCATCAGATTGAGCAGCGCGACATGCAGCGGGCGAATATCCTGCCGCGCGGCTTCGGTTTCGCTCATCACGATCACGCCTTCGGATTCGAGCGTGCGGCGGGCGGGCAAGCTGTCGGCAATTCTGATCGGCACGCGACATTCCTCTTGTATCCGCCAGGATCAGACGCCGCGCGTCGCAAACAGGAATGTGGGCCTTGTTCCGCGTTGTTGCCGGACCGGCCACATCCCTTCTTGCGAAGGTGCCACCTTGCCCGGAAACGGCAGGTTGGCGCGGGGGCGTTGTCCCCAGCTCTTGATGCTTATCCATGATTAGCCGCGCTGCATTGCGATTGCAATAACTTGAGAATGAGGGCCTTGCCTGCCTACGATCGCAGCAAAACAAAGATCGGGTCGAAACACTCGGCAAATTATGGCTTGCTAATGCGACTGCCTCGCATTACAAAGAGTGCGTCACGCGAAGAAAGCCGCCGCCAATGTATGTTTGCATCTGCAATGCCATCCGCGAAAATGACCTGCGCACCGCCGCACGA
>JBBRXQ010000127.1:0-6677 GCA_038238515.1 Sphingomonadales bacterium
GCAGCCACTCGGGCACCTGTGGTGGCGGAACGACGATATCGGGCACGGGGGCAAACTGGATGTCGCCCATGCTGCGCGCGGCCTTCCATGCGCGCGCGCCTGTCTCCGCGCTATCGGGTGCCGCTGCAATACTCACTGGGCAGTTGGTCGCATGCACGCCCTAGCGCCACAAGCGGATTTTATGACCCTAAGGGCCCATCAAGGGCGCTAGCCTAACCACGCTCGCGGGTTTGCGGATAGGTCCCCAGCAGTCGCAAATCCTTGGCGAAGTAAGCCAGCTCTTCCAGAGCACGGTCCACCGCCGGCTCGCCCGGTGCGCCCACGATATCGGCATAAAACGCGGTCGCTGAAAAGCTTGCGCCGCGCTGGTAACTCTCGAGCTTGGTCATGTTGACCCCGTTCGTGGCGAAGCCGCCAAGGGCCTTGTAAAGCGCCGCAGGGATATTGCGCACTTCGAACACAAATGTTGTGATCGCCGGGCCGCGTAGTTCGGCGGGATCAAGCGGTGCGCGCGCCAGCAGCACAAACCGGGTCATGTTGTCGGACGCATCCTCAACATGCTCCTCAATCACGTTCAGGCCATAAAGCTGCGCCGCGATTGTTGGCGCGAGAGCGGCAATTGTTGGATCACCCAACTCCGCCACATAGGCGGCCGCGCCCGCCGTATCGGCATAAGCCATTGGCACGATGCCCCGCCCGCGCAGATAAAAGCGCGATTGGCCTAGCGCCTGCGGGTGGCTGTAAGCGCTGGTAAACGGGCCTGTGCCTGTGCTCATCAAGCTGGCGTGAATGGGCAGGAAATGCTCGCCCACGATCGACAGCCCGCTTTCAGGGAGCAGAAAATGGATATCAGCCACGCGTCCGTGTTGCGAATTTTCGATCGGGATGATCGCGCGGCCCGCGCGCCCTTCGCGCACGGCCTCAAGCGCGTCCTCAAACGAAAAGCACGGCAGCGGCAGGCAGTCGGGCAGGGCTTCGAGTGCGGCGCGGTGTGAATTGGCGCCCGGCGCGCCTTGAAACGCCACAGCGCGGGCTGGATCGGCGGCGGCGGCGGCGGCCATGGTTTCAACCAGCCGCTGGGCCGGTGCGGGATAACTTTGCATGGAAGCGCGGCTTAAGGCGGGTTCGCCAGTGCGACAAGCGGCAATTTTACGGGATTGGGCGGCGCATTGTGCCCAATTAGGCGCTGCATACGCTCTTGCGCCAGTGCATGGCGGCGACTAAACGGACGCAAAATAGCGCTTAACGATACGCGCGGTCATTTCATGAGGCTTTGAATGGACAACAGTTTCAATACCATCGCGGGCTGGACCTTGTTCGGCGGCGTTATGGCGCTGGGTCTGTCCAGCCTTTCGGGCCATTATTTCGAGGCTGATAAGGATCACCGGCCCGAGAAAATGGGCTATGTGATCGAAGGCGTGGAGGCGGCGGGTGATGCTGCTGCCGTCGTTATGCCAATGGGCAACCGTATGGCCATTGCTGAAATGTCCAAGGGCGAGGCGATCTTTGCCAAGTGTAAGGCTTGTCACTCTCTTGCGCAGGGCGGCGCGAACGGCATTGGCCCCAATCTCTGGGCCGTGGTCGGCAAAGTGAAAGCTGCGCATCCCGGGTTTGCATATTCAGACGCGCTGAAGGGTAAGGGCGGCAATTGGGACTTCGCTAGCCTTGATGAATGGCTGACCAGCCCCGCTAAATATGCCACCGGAACCAAGATGTCGTTCGCCGGAATTACCGACGCCCAACAGCGCGCTGATCTGGTCCTTTATCTCAACGCGCAAGGTTCGAACCTTCCGCTTCCTGCGGCTGAAGCTGCATCTGCCGCACCCGCAGCCGATGCCTCGGCTGCGCCTGCCGAACCAACAGCGCCAGCGGCTCCAGCAGCAGCTCCCGCCGCCAAGTAAGCCAAACTCTGCTTTGCGTTAATGGGTCTGCATCGCGCGGACTTGAAGACTAAGCGCGCCATCTATGTAGGTCAGTTCGTTAAAGCTGGGCGGGGTCACGCGCACGCGCTGTGATAAAGTGCCCGCGCCGATCATGCGCACCGGGCCGCACGCGGTTTGGTGGATAATGTCAAACGGGTCGTGAACATGGCCCGAAAGCACCGCCAGAACGCCGCGCTGCGCCAATGCTGCCAACGCCCGTGTCCCGCCCTGAGTCAGCGCTTTGCCGTGTGTGCCCGCTTCGGTTAGCGGATGGTGGCAGGTGACCAGTGCGCGGGTGCCGGGGGGCAGCGCATCTATTGCCGCCAGCGTCGCGGCGAGGCCGCGCGCGCCTACACGGCCTTTTGACCAATCGAGCCTTAATTGCGCGCGTGCCGTGGTTTTAAGCGGGACGATCGCCGCGCCGGGCAGTGTGCCAGAAAGTTGGGGCGGGCGTTCAAATTGCGCCTCAAAGGCGTGAAAGCGGCCATAAGGATCAGTGAAGCGTTCGTGCAAATTGAAATAGGGCAGATCATGATTGCCCGGTTCGATGATCACTGGAACACCAAGGCTTTTTATCCAGCGCGTTGCAGCGGCAAATTCGCGGTGGCGTGCGCGCATCGTCAAATCGCCGGTCATCACCACCGCGGCCGGCTGCTCGGCACGCACGCAATCGGCAACCCACTCCAGCGCGCGGCTGTCTTCCAGTCCAAAGTGCAAATCGCTGATATGAAACAGGCGGGCCATAGCGCCCCGGGCATCCCTTAAGCGCGCGTGCAGGTCAATCCGTTTATCGCTCAGCCCTGGGTTGCAATCCGTGGGGTTCAAGCCACGGGGCTGAGTTTAAGAAACCGCGCGGACCGTTGGGGTTTCGGCTACTAGTGCGGCTTCACGCGCCACTTCGGCGGTGTCGCGCCACTTCAATTCCGCTGATGACAAAATGCGATCATCGTGCGCACGCACCGTGATCGGCGCAATCGGCAGCCCGTCGCGCTCATCGCACATGACCGGGTTGGCGGGGACGTCCATCATCCATTTCTCCCCCCACTGGCGTAAAGCCAGCATCGCGGGGAGCAGATCGTGGCCACGCGGGGTAAGGCGATATTCGATGCGGCGGCGGTCTTCGGCGCAATGTTCGCGCTTCAGGATCTTGGCCTCCACTAGCCGTGATAGCCGGTTGGAGAGTATATTGCGTGCGATCCCCAGCACATCGAGAAATTCCTCGAAATGGCAGATGCCATTGAACGAAGCGCGCAGAATCATGAACGACCATCGTTCGCCCATCGCTTCAAGCGCGCAGGGAAGCCCGCATTGGGCGATGTCGGCAAGAGGTTCGCGCAGTTTTTCCATAACACTGACTGACATACAACAATCTTTGCGTCAATATAAGTTTCTAGTTGCAACTCGAAACCTATTGAGATAGGTATTGATTCGCAACGGAAAGCGCATCCTCCCCAGGAACGCTCTGACAAGCACCGGATCTCCCCATTGGGGCGTCCAGTGATGCAGGCGGTCCACATCGCTCTTTCCGGGCAAATTTATGTGAGACCGCTCAACAATTTCAGACCTTAGGAGACACCCAATGCTTGCACTTCGGACCAGCGCCCTGCGCCCACTACTGCCCGCCATCCTCGCGTTGGTCGGCACCGCTGCCAGCTTCGGCATAACCGCAGCTCCGGCCCGCGCCGCTGCGCCGGGCGCATTTTACACCGTCACGCTCGCGGTGCCGCTCGCCGCACCTGCCAAGATGGTCGAAGGCGAAACCTTGTGGAGTTGCGCTGGAAGCGAATGTTCAGCGGCCCGCGATACCTCGCGCCCTGCGGTCGTTTGCGCCCGCCTAGCTCGCAAAGTCGGACAAGTAACAAGTTTTGTCACGCCAAAGGGCGAAATGCCTGCCGAAGATCTTGCCCGCTGCAACACCGCAGCGTCATAACCCTCTCTCCAGCGTGCGTCTGCCATACACCCGGCAGACGCAGCTGACTCATGGACCGCGATCTGCTTCAGGCTGATCGCGGTCCCTTTTTTGAGTTTTTTCGAGCGCGAACAGGACCTCAGGGCCTTAACAGCACTGGTTCAAAAGCTGCCGTCTTAATCAATAAGCATTTGCACGGCCGAGGATCGCAAGCGTTACTGTTTGGCAAGCTGTTCGTGAGATATTGTCCAGATGGCAAAAACCGATCTCGACAATAAGGGCCAGTTTCTCGTTTTTTGCGGGATGGCACCCTTTGCGGTTCCCATCATCACGACGTTTGCCTTGCTGCTTGCGGGCAACCATTTCCCGCGCAATATCGCCGCAGATTCAAGCCTGGGTTTGGCCGGGTTCGTTGCATCAATCGCGGTAATGATCGTTGTTAACATCGCTGTGGCAAAGCAATGGCGCGATCCCTCTGCGCGCAAATTTGCCTTGGCCATTTCCGCGCTAACCTCGCTCATGGCATGGCCGGTTTGGACAGTTGGAGTTTCCCCAAGCATTAACGGGATAGCAACTGGCCCATCGCAAACCTCCCCGATGCGGCTGACGAGATTGGATGTGACTCATGCCAGCAAAAGCCAAAAACTGTATTACTGGGCAACGCTCGATCCAGATATGCCGCAAAGCCTGATTGGCGCCGGGCGCTACTTTATCCCATTTGAAACTTACGAGCAGTGGCAAAAAGCCGCTCCGAGAACCGTGCGGGTTAGCCATGCTACTGGTTTGCTTGGGGCAGAAATTGTGTTGGGGTATCACTAATCCCAGAACGCATGAACCGCTGATGGCGTCCTTTGTCCGCACAGTATCAAACGGACATTTGATATAAACGGAGGTGACCTACCTGCGCTTGCTGCCTATCATTGGCTAATGCGCCATCTTCCCAAATTTACCGCCGCAATTATGCTGATGGCGCTCCCGGCCCTCGCTACGCCGAGAGCCAATCCCAGGGCCGCTTCAGGAGCCGCGCGGGGTGCGCTAGCCCCTGAACTTCGTGATGCGCTTTATTGTGCTGCGGCATTGGCACTGGCGTCAGACGAGCAGAGGGCTGGCACACCCGCTGCGCTTGCGCTTCCTCCGCTGGAAGATCGCGGGAAGCGCTATTTCGCGCAGATCGGTGCGCGCGCGATCGACGAAGCGGGGCTTACCCGCGAAGCGGTGCGTGATTTGCTGATTGCCGATGTCGCAGAAGTTCGCCGCCGCGCCGCCGTTGATTCCGATCAGCAATCCGCTGCGCAGGCCAAGCAATGTCTCGCCCGGCTCGATGCGGCGGTTCCGCCCGCGCCATAATCCAGCCTCAATCAAAATCGCGCTACTGATGCGCGCTGCAATCGGCTAGTCTGCGCCGTGCGGCAATTTAGGGACGAAATCGATGGAAGCTGTATTGATCCTGCTGGTTGGTCTGGTGGTTATCTACCTAGCCACGGGTATCCGTGTGGTGCGCCAGGGCCATGTCTATACGATTGAGCGGCTTGGCAAATATTCGCTTGCCGCGCAGCCGGGGCTGCATTTCATCCTGCCGTTTATCGATCGTGTCGGTCACAAGATCAACATGATGGAGCAAGTGCTCGAAATTCCGGGGCAAGAGATCATCACCCGCGATAATGCCATGGTCGGGGTCGATGCCGTTGTTTTCTTCCAAGTGCTCGATGCAGGCAAAGCGGCCTATGAAGTGTCAAATCTCTATCAGGCAATCATGCAGCTCACGACGACGAATTTGCGCACTGTGATGGGCTCGATGGATCTCGATGAAACCTTGTCGCGCCGCGATGATATCAATGGGCGGCTGCTCTCCGTTGTCGATCATGCCACCTCGCCGTGGGGGCTTAAGATCGTTCGGGTAGAGATCAAGGATATCCGCCCGCCAGCTGATATTTCCAATGCGATGGCCCGGCAGATGAAGGCTGAGCGCGAAAAGCGCGCACAAATTCTCGAAGCCGAAGGCTCGCGTGCTTCTGAAATCCTTAAGGCTGAAGGGCAAAAGCAGGGCCAAATTCTCGAATCCGAAGGCCGCAAGGAAGCCGCCTTCCGCGATGCCGAAGCGCGCGAACGCTCGGCTCTGGCCGAGGCGCAGGCAACGCGTGTGGTCTCCGAAGCGATCGCCACATCGGGGACGCAGGCTCTCAATTACTTTATCGCGCAGAAATATGTTGAAGCGATCGGCCAGTTTGCCAATTCGCCCAACGCCAAAACCATCCTGTTCCCGGTCGAGGCGACCCAGCTGGTCGGGTCGCTCGGCGGGATTGGCGAATTGATCAATGATGCGTTGCGCCCAGCCACCACTCCTCCGGGTAATCCGCCTGCATCGCCGCCTTCGGGTCCGCGCGCGCCGCGCGTGACCGGCCCATCCGGTATTCAGGGCTAAGCTGGTGGCGTGGCTCGCGGAGACATTCGGTACGCACTGGGGTTGGCTGGCACTCGGTGCGGCGCTAGCCATCGCCGAACTCGTGGCACCGGGCTATTTTCTGATCTGGCTGGCCGGGGCTGCGCTGGTTACCGGGCTGGTGGCCTCAGCCATGCCGGTCGATTTCACCGTACAAGTGCTGCTTTTTGCGATCCTGTGCGCGCTTTTGCTGACAGCGGCGCGGCGCTGGCTCTCACGCCATCCGGTAGTCTCTGCCGATCCGATGCTCAATGATCGCGGCGGTCAATTGGTGGGAGAGACCGGCGTGGTCAGCCATGTGATCGAAGGCGGTGCAGGGCGGCTGCGCCACGGTGATACCGAATGGCTAGCGCAAGGCCCTGATGCCCAACCGGGCACCAGGATGCGGATAACCGGGCATCAGGGC
>JBBRXQ010000128.1:0-6675 GCA_038238515.1 Sphingomonadales bacterium
CGATCTGCGCTTTGATGCCGCCGCGAACACGATCTACCACTTTGTGTGGGACCAGTTTTGCGACTGGTATATCGAGCTGGTGAAGGGCAATTTCGACGAGGAAACCCGCGCTGTGGCCGGGTGGGTGCTCGATCAGATATTGGTGATGCTTCACCCGTTCATGCCGTTTGTGACCGAGGAATTGTGGCATGCATTGTCTGACCCAACCCACCCCCGCGACCACGCGCTGATCGTGGCGAAGTGGCCGGAGCCAGCCGCTGTGGTCGATGCCGGGGCCAAGCGCGAGGTAGAGTGGTTGATCGCGTTGGTCTCTGCCTTGCGCACCGCCAAGAACGAGCTGGGCATTGCTCCTGGTGCGCGGCTTGAGGCTTTTCTGCCCGAACCGAGCGCCGCCACGCGGGCGATCATCGCGGCCAATGGCGGCGCGATTGACCGGCTGGCGCGGCTATCGGCGATCCACTTCACGCCCGCCCCAGCAGGTGCAGCGATGCAAGTGGGCGCGGGTGATGCGAATCTGATTATCCCGCTTGAAGGCGTGATTGATATCGCCGCCGAGAAGGCGCGGCTGGAAAAGGCGCTGGGGGTTTCGATTAAGGAACGCGATTCGCTCGGCAAGCGGCTGGACAATCCGGCTTTTGCCGAGAAGGCCAAGCCTGAGGCGGTGGATAAGGCGCGGGCAGACTTTGCGGCGCATGCTGCCGAGGCGGAGCGGCTGGCGGTGGCGCTGGGACGGCTAGGATGAGGGGACTAACGTGAGCCTTACGCTGGCTACGACTGCGCCGGGTGAGCCGGAGATCTTTGCTTCGCTGCAGGGCGAAGGCCCTTCGGCGGGCAGCCCGAGCGTTTTCATCCGGCTGTCGCGGTGCAATCTGGCGTGCCAGTGGTGCGACACCGCTTATACTTGGCGCTTTATCGGCGATAGCAGGCCGCACCGGCATGATGCGGCGTTTGAGCGGCTGGAGAACCAGATCACCATGCTGGCGCGCGAGGCGGCGCTGCGCGTGCTGGCTTTTCCGCAAAAACGGCTGGTGATTACAGGCGGTGAGCCGCTGCTGCAGGCGGGGCCGCTGGCGAGCATGATCGAGATGCTGAAGGAGGCGCGGCCGGGGTTGCATGTTGAGATCGAGACGAATGGCACAGTGGCCCCGCCGCACGCGCTGGATGTGGTGGTTGATCAATACAATGTTAGCCCCAAGCTGGCGCATTCAGGCAATGCGGCCGAACTGGCGCTGATCCCCGAGCGGATGCGCGATTGGGCGACAAACTCGCGCGCGTTTTTCAAGTTTGTGGTGGCGTTGGAGGACGATCTTGCCGAAGTGCGCGCGCTGCAAGAGCTTTATTGGATCGCGCCGGAGCGGCTTTATGTGATGCCCGAGGGCACCGAGAGCGAGGCCCTGCGCGCGCGTTCACGTTGGTTGGCAGAGGCCGCGCTGGCGCATGGCTGGCGGTTTAGCGACCGGCTGCATATCCATTTGTATGGGGATACGCGCGGGACTTAGCGTTTGGGTTAGATCAGAACGGGATGTCGTCGTCGAGATCGTCGGCCATGCCGCCGCCTGAGCCGCCGCCGCCTTGGTTCCACCCGCCGCCTCCGCCCGACGCGCCGCCGCCCGCGCGCGCGCCGCCGGATGCGCCGCCACCGCCCGCGCCGCCTTCACTCCAGCCGCCTGAGCGCTGCCCGCCGCCACCTGCTCCGCCGCTCGCGCCGCCTTGCGCGCCGTCTAGCATGGTCAAAACGCCACCGAGGCCGCCGACCGAGACTTCGGTGGTGTAGCGATCATTGCCTGATGCATCCTGCCATTTGCGGGTGCGCAATTGGCCTTCGATATAGACCTTGCTGCCCTTTTTCAGATAGCGTTCGGCAACGCCGACGAGACCGTCGGACTGCAGCACGACGGTATGCCATTCGGTGCGTTCTTTGCGCTCGCCGGTGGCTTTGTCCTTCCAGTTTTCGGACGTGGCGATGCGCAGATTGGCGATGCGTCCGCCGTTCTGGAAGCTCTTAACCTCGGGATCGGCGCCCAGATTGCCGATGATGATGACCTTGTTGACGCTGCCTGCCATCGAATCGTGTCCCTTTGAATGTGGCACGATGATTAGCGCATTGCGCGCTATCCCTGCCAGCGTGGAGTGAGGGTTTTTCCCCCAAACCGAGTCAGCCCAGCCCGAAAGCCGCGGCGGTCCAATAGGTGAGACCGGCAAACAGATAGGCTAGGCCGAACATGTAGCTGAGCATGAAGATCGGCCATTTCCAGCCGTTAGTTTCGCGGCGGGTGACCGCGATGGTCGACATGCATTGCGGCGCGAACACGAACCACGCGAGGAAGGCCAGCGCGGTGGCGAGGCTCCAATTTGATTTGAGCGAGACACCCAGCGCGCGGCCTTGCGCATCGGGATCGGTTTCGCCCACGGCATAGGTCGTGGCCAGCGCGCTGACCGCGACTTCGCGCGCGGCCATGGCGGGAATGAGCGCCAGCGCGATGTCGCGGTTAAAGCCGATGGGGGCGATGACCACCGCCAGCCCATTGGCGATGTGGCCCGCGACGCTGGCATCGACTTGATCCGCCCCCGGCTCCGCGCGCGGAAAGTTTAGCAGCAGCCACAGCACAATGGTGACAGTGAGGATCATGGTGCCTGCGCGGCGCGTGAAAACCCATGCGCGCTGAAATAAGCCAAGCGCGAGATCGCGCACTGTGGGCAGCTGATACTTGGGCAGCTCCATGATAAAGCCCGAGGTCGCCCCCTTTGTTACCGAGCGGCGCAAGACGAGCGCCACCGCCATCGCCCCGAATACGCCTACTACATAGAGGCCGAACAGCACCAATCCTTGGAGGCCAATGCCGGGCAGCACTTGCTGGCTGGGGATGAACGCGGCGATGATCACCGCATAGACCGGCAGGCGCGCCGAGCAAGTCATCAGCGGGGCGACCAGAATCGTCGTTAGGCGGTCCTTTGGGTCGGTGATCGAGCGGGTCGACATGATCCCTGGCACCGCGCAGGCAAAGCTGGAGAGCAGCGGGATGAAGCTGCGGCCCGAGAGCCCGACGCCGGCCATTAGGCGGTCCATCAGGAAGGCGGCGCGGGCCATATAGCCAGTAGCCTCCATCGACAGAATGAAGAAGAACAGGATCAGGATCTGCGGCAAAAACACGAGCACCGCGCCAACCCCCGCGATCACCCCGTCGGTGAGAAAATCGCGCGGCAGCGAGGGCGGCAACACGGTGCGCACCAGATCGCCCAGCGCCTGAAAGCCAGCTTTGAGCGCATCGGCAAACGGCGTGGCCCATGAAAACACCGCTTGAAATACCACGAACAGCAGGCCGAATAGGATCACCGGCCCGGCCCACGGATGGAGCAGGACATGATCGATCCGCGAATGGATCCGGTGCTGCGAGGATTCAGACAGGATTGCGCCGTGCGCCATCTCGCGCGCGAGCATCCGCCGCTCGGGAAGGGTTAGGTGCGGGCGCGGCGCTGGAGCGGCGGCGCTGACGCGGTCGCGCGCTTCTGAAATCGCGGCGGCGAGATCATCCAGCCCGCGCCGCCGCACCGCCACCGTGGGGATCACCGGCACGCCCAGCGCGGCCTGAAGCGCAGCGGGATCGAGCACGAGCCCATCACGCTCAGCCAAATCGATCATATTAAGCGCGGCGACGGCTGGGCGGCCCAACGCGATCATTTCCTGCGCAAACACCAGATGCTGCGCCAGATTGGCGGCATCGAGTACGATTACCAGCACATCGGGCCGCGCTTGGCCCACCATTTCGCCCATGATCACCGCGCGGGTGACCTCCTCATCGGGGCTGGTGGCATCGAGGCCATACGCGCCGGGCAGATCGACCAGCTCGGCGGGCTCGCCGCCGGGCAGCGCCATGCGGCCCGCTTTGCGTTCGACTGTGACGCCGGGATAATTGGCAATTTTCTGGCGTGCGCCGGTCAGCGCATTGAACAGCGCGCTTTTGCCAGCATTGGGATTGCCGACGAGCGCAACGACGCAGGCCTGTTTGGTCATCGGTGCCGGGTCATTCTGCCGCTTCAGCGGGTATTTCGGCAGAAATCTCGTTAATAACTGGCTCAACCTCCATCGCGCGGGCATGAGCGCGGCGCAGCGCAAGTGTCATTCGCCCGATCTCAAGCGCGATCGGATCGCGGGTCATAAATACGCCGCGATAAGATAGCTTCACCTCCGCGCCCTCATCAATACCCATCGCGCGCAGCCGCTGCGCTTCTTCGGGCACAAGCTGAGCCCAATCGATCCGCGCGATGCGGGCGGGCACGCCGATGGGAAGCTGGTCCAAGGTCACTTGATGAGCGCTGCCATAGCGGCAGAGCAATTGCAAGTCATTCGCATTAGTTACTTTGGGTCGGACCGGGCGGTGCCTCTACGCGCGCATCAATATGTCAGAATTCATAGCCCCGCGCGGGTCTGGTCGATCAATAAGTCGCCGCCGCGTCAATCGTGATGCCGAACTTGGTTCAGCATCAATTTGTCCGTGCGCGCTGAGCAATCCTTCAGCCGCGACCGGCGTGGCAGCGCCTTCAAAGCAGCGTTGGCTCACGCGGCGCGATGGATCCTGAAACAAGTTCAGGATGAGAGCACTTATCTAAAGTTCTATGATTAAACAAGAAAAACATATATAAACATCCACACAGACCCTGCACAGCTACGGCAAATCAAACACTTACGCCGCCGATCTGCACGGATTCTGCACAGTGGAGGATGGCGATGGCGTTTATCACCGATAAAGAGGAACTCAAACCCGGTTTGATCATCTTCCGGCGAGGCGACGTGGCGCACAGCAATTTTTATTGCCGCATCAAACTACCGAAGGCCGACCGCTATAAGACCATTGCGCTAGGCACTACCGACCTGCGAGCAGCCCGCGAGATGGCCGTCGATAAAGACGCTGAAATCCGCGTTCTGCTCAAGCATGACCATCCCGTGTTCAATCGCTCGTTTCGGAAAGTGGCGGAGGAATATATCGCCGTGCAGCAGCGCCGCGCTGACACATGTGAGATTTCCGCCGCGCGAGTTAAAAATCTCAAAAACGTCCTGCTTGGTGCGCTGGACCGATATGTCGGCAGCACACAGGTTCACCTCATAGGGCCGGATCGCTGGAAGCAATATCCGACATGGCGGCGCGAGAACGGGACGGGCCGACACCGCGCCCAGATCAGCGATGCCACCATTGAGTTCGAGATGGGCGCATTCAATGCAGCCATGAACTTCGCAATTAGCAAACGCTATGTTCCCGCCAGCCAACGCTTCGAGGGCAAGCCGAAGCTAAAGACAATGCGGCGCGATGAATTCACTCTGGAGGAATATCGCAAGCTGCATACGGTGGGGCGTGCATGGATTGCCAAGGCCACAAAAGCGCCCAGCGCATGGGCGCGCACCATGTGCTACAATTTCATGCTGATTATGTGCAATACCGGGATGCGTCCACCCGAGGCGAAGAACTTGCGCTGGCGCGACATAATGGTTGCCAAGGATCGTGACGGCAAAGAAATCGTCGTCCTGTTCGTCCAGGGCAAGGGCAAGTCGCGCAAGCTGGTCGCGCCGAAGAGCGTGGGTGATTATCTCGACCGCATTCGTGCTATCTCGAAAGCTACGGGGCAGGACGATGCTGTTTTCACCACCATCACCGGCAAACCCGTCAAATTCCTGTATGAAGACGCCGTTGAGAAACTGCTGACCGAAGCTGAACTCAAAATCGGGCCGAACGGCACTCCGCGTTCAACCTATTGCTTTCGGCATACCTATGCCACCTTCCGGCTTAGCGAAGGTGTCGATGTTTATATCCTTGCGGAACAGATGGGCACCTCGGTCAAGATGATCGAACAGCATTATGGTCATGTGAACACCATCAAACATGCCGACCGTGTTTTGCAGGGCATGAGCGGATGGGAGCCGATGGCAAACGATCCGGCTGACAGTGACGGCACTGTCCGAGCATCGGCGGGTGCAAAGGCGCGGCTCGCTGTGAAGCCCGTTCGCCGAGGGCAAGCAACGCGGAGGTAAATCACCTTTCACCGGATCGCCGACATGCCGCTGGCATTCTTGGTCGAGAACATCGGTGCAGCTTGCTTGGCGGAACTATGGCGCATCGAGCTTCGATGTGACCTGCCATGCAAGCCTTTCTGCCAGTTTCCCGATGCGCCGCTGGCGCACTTGATCGGGATACAGGCCAAGCAGGGTTGGGAAAAAGGGGAGACGAGCCTCGGTTCACCCCCAATCATGCGTCTTTCCGCGTTCGCGTCCGCTTCGCCGCTGGCGAACAAAAAGAGGAAGGGACGTGGCCCCCGCCGATGGAGATCTGCGCTGTCATAATAAACTATTGCGCCAACGTCGTCAGCACTTCGGAAATCGCAGTTTGCAAATGCGCGTGTCGCAACACCCAATGCTGACGCAAGAGTTCTGAAGGCACGAATTCATCGAATTTCTCGATGATAAGGTTCTCCACGAACGGCCCCAACTCTGCGATGGGCGGGCAGCCCCCGATAGATGCGAGCACATCGCGGGTGTCATCCAGTGAGGCACCGGTTACGGTTACGCCAACATCGAATGTTTCGCACGCTATCCCCGTTGACGTCAGCAGGACGGAAAGCACCGAGTTGATCGGTGAACCGCGCCATGTCAGCACATGGACATCTTTGTCGCCTTGCAAAAAAGCG